>JAKAMD010000316.1 GCA_021823875.1 Pseudomonadota bacterium
GGCTTCGAGCGCGCGCAGCGCCTTGCGGTCGTCTGCATCGGCGCGCTGCGCCGCTTGCCGCGCCACCATGGCTTCGATGGCGAGCCGCGTTTCCGCGATCTCCAGCGCTTCCGCGTCGGACACGGCGCGCACGCGCGCGCCGCGATTGGGCTCGCGCACCACCAAGCCCTCCTGGTCGAGTGCGGCTAAGGCCATGCGCACATTGGCGCGGTTGACCCCATAGCGCTGGGCGAGATCGGCTTCGACCAGCCGTTCGTTCGGCAGCAACTCGCCGCGGGTGATGGCCTCGCGCAGGCGCGCGGTGACGTCGGCGCGATCGTCAGGAGGAAGGGCGGATGCGTCCATGGGGATGATCGACAATTAGGTTATCTAGATTGTTGACAATCCGGCGCCTGCGGTCAACCCTTTCCGTCGACGCGGTGGACAAGACGCCGTCCTGCCGCGCACGACCCCACTCTTAATCTTAAAGTGCAGGAAGTCCCGCCATGCCTGAACCGACCACGCTGCGTATCGCCATCGGCGACTATCCGCACACGCTGCCGCTCAAGCGCGGTGAGATCACCTCGTCCTGGCTGACGCTCGATTTCGTCGAGGTGAAGCCGATGCACAAGGCATTCAAGCCGATGGTGCGCGAGCACGCCTTCGATGCCAGCGAAATGGCGCTGGTTACCTATTTCCAGGCCAAGGTGCACAACAAGGGCCTGAAGCTGTTGCCGGCCGCCATGCTGGGCCGCTTCCAGCACGGCACCATGCTTTACGACAGCACGCGCGGCACGCTCGCGCCGGCCGACCTGGCGGGCAAACGCATCGGCGTGCGCTCCTGGAGCCAGACCACCGGCGCCTGGATGCGCGGCATCCTGCAGAACGACTACGGCGTCGATTTCTCCAACGTGCAGTGGGTAACCTTCGAAGACGGCCATGTGGCCGAGGCCAAGGACCCGTCCGGCGTCATTCGCGCGCGGCCCGAGCAGGACATCACTCAGATGCTGCTCGCTGGCGAGCTGGATGCGGCAATCTATGGCGCCGCGTTGCCGAAGGAGCCGCAGCTCAAAAGCGTGATCGCCGACCCGGATGCCGCCGCGCAAGCCTGGTACGCCAGGCTTGGCGTGGTGCCGGTCAACCACATGGTGGTGGTGACCGAAGAACTCGCGCGCGCCAATCCGGAAGCGGTAACCGAGCTCTATCGGCTGCTGGAAGCCGGCAAACGGGCGGCCGGCTCAACGGCAGCCATCGATACCACGCCGTTCGGGCGCGAGGCCAACTGGCCCTGCCTCGAAATGCTGATTTCTTATGCGGTGCAGCAGCAGCTTATCCCACGCCGGCTGACGGTCGAAGAGCTCTGGTAGTCATTCGTTACCAGTAGTTGCCGTTGGTTCGCGCCGTCTTCAATGATCTGCGCCCTGCATACAGTGACGAAGAATCAGCCAAATTTGCCTAATAATTAGGCCTATGGCTCTGACTGAAAACTAGGCAATTTCCGCTTCTAATATAATACAATAGCAAAAACAGCGGCTTACGCTCCTCCTGCGGCTTTGGCACAGGGCTTGCGAAATCCTTTGCGCGCGAAGGTCGCCGGGCCGTTTCGCGCGCGTCCAATTCAGGGGATTTTGCTTATGATCAGAACAATCAAGGCGGTCGCTTCGCGGCCGAATGCCCGGCGGTGGCTCTCGGCCGCAGCGGGTTTGGCTTTGGCCGCGGCTGGCTCGATCAGCACCGCCAATGCCGCCGATACCATCAAGGTCGGCATTCTGCATTCGCTCTCCGGCACCATGGCCATCAGCGAGACCACGCTGAAGGACGTCATGCTGATGCTGATCGCGGAGCAGAACGCCAAGGGCGGCCTGCTCGGCAAGAAGCTTGAACCGGTGGTCGTCGACCCGGCGTCGAACTGGCCGCTGTTCGCCGAAAAAGCGCGCGAGCTGATCTCCAAGGATCACGTCGCGGTCGTGTTTGGCTGCTGGACCTCGGTGTCGCGCAAGTCGGTGCTGCCGGTGTTCAAGGAGCTCAACTCGATCCTGTTCTATCCGGTGCAGTTCGAAGGCGAGGAGTCCGAGCGCAACGTGTTCTACACCGGCGCCGCTCCGAACCAGCAGGCCATTCCGGCCATCGACTATCTGATGAGCAAGGACGGCGGTTCGGTGAAGCGCTGGGTGCTGGAAGGCACCGACTACGTCTATCCGCGCACCACCAACAAGATCCTGGAAGCCTACCTCAAGGCCAAAGGCGTGAAGCCCGAGGATATCATGGTCAATTACACGCCGTTCGGCTTCTCCGATTGGCAGACCGAAGTATCGAAGATCAAGGCCTTCGGCTCGGCCGGCAAGAAGACGGCGGTGGTCTCGACCATCAACGGCGACGCCAACGTTCCCTTTTATAAGGAGCTCGGCAACCAGGGCATCAAGGCCACCGACATTCCGGTGGTGGCGTTCTCGGTCGGTGAGGAAGAACTCGCCGGTCTCGACACCAAGCCGCTAGTCGGCCATCTCGCCGCCTGGAACTACTTCGAGTCGATCAAGACTCCGGCGAACAAAAAATTCATCGCCGAGTGGCACAAGTTCATCAAGAACAACAAACGCACCACCAACGACCCGATGGAAGCCCACTATATCGGGTTCAACATGTGGGTGAAGGCGGTCGAGAAGGCGGGCACCACCGATCCCGACAAGGTCATCGCGGCGCTGCCGGGCATCAAGGTGCCGAACCTGACCGGCGGGGTGTCCGAGATGCTGCCCAACCACTACATCACCAAGCCCGTCTATATCGGCGAAGTTCGCGGCGACGGTCAGTTCGATGTGGTGTGGAAGACCAAGAAGCTGGTGCCGGGCGACTCCTGGTCCAACTATCTGCCTGGCTCCAAGGATTACATTGCGGACTGGGTGAAGCTGAAGTGCGGTCACTACAACACCGTCACCAAGAAGTGCACCGGTCAGGGCACCTGATCTTGCGCTGACGAGTATCAAGGGGAGGCGGCGATGTCCGCCGCCTCCCAAAGTTCAACGCTGCTGCCGGGGATTGACTGCCATGCGTTGCTTCTATGATCGCATGCTGGCGCTCATATTTGCTCTTGCCGTGATCTTGGCCGGAGCGGCCGCTCATGCCGGCCCCTATGAAGATGCGCTCGCCGGCTTCACCGAAGGCTCGTTGCACGATACCGGCGAAGCGATCGACAAGATGGTCGCGAGCGGAAGCCCGCTGGCCGAGCAACTGCTGAAGGCGCTCAAAGACGCGCACCTGATGTTCAGCGCCGAGCAGAAGAAGGTCTTCATCCAGGTCGGAGACGACAAACTCATTGACGCCGCCACCGGCAAGCCGTTCACCGGCAAGGCGCCCGACGACATCGACAACGTTATCGTCAACAACCGTCTGCGCAACGTCATTGATGCCGCGCTCGGCTCGCTGACGCTGATGTCGGCCAATCCCGACACCCGCTACAAGGCGGCGCAGGCGGTGTTCAAATCGCGCGAACTGAGTGCGCTGCCGAATTTGGATAAGGCGCTCGCCAAGGAAACCGACGCGCGCGTCAAGAACGCGCTGCGCGAGGCGCGTGCCGCCGTCATCCTCTATGATCCGAAATCGAGCGCCGCCGACAAGATCGCCGCCACCGCTGTGATCCGCGATCGTGGCGACCAGGATTCGCTTGGTCTGCTCGACGGCTTGCCGCATACCCTGCCGCCGGAGGTGCTTGCCGCCATCGCCAAGGCGCGCGGCTCGATCCAGCATACCCTGGCGTTATGGAATACGGTGCAGAACGCCTGGTACGGCCTCTCGCTCGGCTCGGTGCTGCTGCTCGCCGCCATCGGCCTCGCCATTACCTTCGGCGTCATGGGCGTGATCAACATGGCGCATGGCGAGATGGTGATGCTCGGCGCCTACACCACCTTCGTGGTGCAGCAATTGATCCGTAGCTACGACCCGGCGCTGTTCGACTATTCGCTGTTCATCGCCATTCCGCTCGCCTTCGCGGTGTCCGGCTGCGTCGGCATTGTGATCGAGCGCACCATCATCCGCTTCCTGTACGGACGGCCGCTGGAAACCTTGCTGGCCACCTGGGGCCTGTCGCTGATCCTGCAGCAGGTAGTGCGCACTATTTTCGGACCGACCAACAAGGATGTCGGCAATCCGTCGTGGATGAGCGGCGCCTTCGATCTCGGCGGCATCACCATCACCTATAACCGGCTGTGGATCATCATCTTCACGCTGGCGGTGTTCGCGGCTTTGCTCGCCATGCTGCGGTTCACGCGGCTCGGGCTGGAAATGCGCGCGGTGACGCAGAACCGCGCCATGGCCGCCGCCATGGGCATCCGAACCGCGCGCATTGATGCGCTCACCTTCGGGCTTGGCTCCGGCATCGCCGGCATCGCCGGCGTCGCACTGTCGCAGATCGACAATGTCTCGCCCAATCTCGGCCAGGGCTACATCATCGACAGTTTCATGGTGGTGGTGTTCGGCGGCGTCGGGAACCTGTGG
>JAKAMD010000317.1 GCA_021823875.1 Pseudomonadota bacterium
GGCGTAGCGCAGCCGCACCTCGGCGCCGGGCGACAGCCGGAAGAACTTCTTGGGCGGGTTCTCCATGAAGTCTTCCTGCTCGATATAGAGCTCGCGCGAAAACTTGATCTTGCGCGTGCCGGCATTCGGATCGTCCGGATGGTTGACGGCCTCGAGCTCCTCGACCTGCCCTTCCGGATAGTTCTCGATCACGACTTTCAGCGGCCGCAGCACCGCCATGCGGCGCAGCGCGGTGCGGTTCAGCACTTCGCGCACGCAGAACTCGAACATGCCGACATCGACCAGGCTGTTGGCCTTGGCTACGCCGATGCGCTTGACGAATTCGCGGATGGCGGCTGACGGCACGCCGCGCCGGCGAAGCCCGGCGATCGTCGGCATGCGCGGATCGTCCCAGCCGCTCACATGGCCATCGCGCACCAGCGTGGTGAGCACGCGCTTCGACAGCACCGTGTAGGTGAGATTGAGGCGCGCGAACTCGTACTGGCGCGGGCGCGAGGGCACGTTCAGGTGCTCGATGCACCAGTCGTAGAGCGGGCGATGGTCCTCGAATTCCAGCGTGCAGATCGAATGGGTGATGTGCTCGATGGCGTCCGACTGGCCGTGCGCGAAGTCGTAGCTCGGATAGATTTTCCAGGCCGTGCCGGTGCGCGGATGCGCCGCATGGATGATGCGGTAGAGCACCGGGTCGCGCAGGTTGATGTTGCCGGAGGCCATGTCGATCTCGGCACGCAGCACGCGCGCGCCGTTCTCGAATTCGCCGGCGCGCATGCGGCGGAACAGGTCGAGGTTCTCCTCCACCGACCGGCCGCGGAATGGGCTGTTCTTGCCGGGTTCCGTCAGCGTGCCGCGGTTCGCCCGGATCTCGTCCTGGCTCTGGTCGTCGACATAGGCCAAGCCGGCGCGGATCAGGTCCTCGGCCCACCGGTAGAGCTGCTCGAAATAATCGGAGGCGTGGTAGAGGTGCTCCCCCCAGTCGAAGCCGAGCCAGCGCACGTCGCGCTCGATGGCGTCGATATATTCCTGCTCCTCCTTGGCCGGATTGGTGTCGTCGAAGCGCAGGTGGCAGCGCCCGCCGAACTCCTCGGCGATGCCGAAATTCAGGCAGATCGATTTGGCATGGCCGATATGGAGGTAGCCGTTCGGCTCGGGCGGGAAGCGGGTGACCACCGCCTTGACCCGGCCGGCGTCGAGGTCGGCCTTAACGATATCGCGGATGAAATCGCGGCCAGTTTCCCCCGCCGCCGCTTCGCCGCTTGCCATATCGACCTTCGCCATGCTTCTCGTTTCCCGGCTACAACCTGAGTGAGTCCGCCATTATTGGGCGGCCTATGGCATGACGGAACGCTCGGCTCAATGTCAATCGCAGTGACATCTTCAGCCCTAATTGTGGTACAGGCCCGGCGATGACCGAGCCCGTCGTAACCCGTTTTGCACCCTCGCCCACCGGCTTCCTCCATATCGGGGGGGCGCGCACGGCGCTGTTCAACTGGCTCTATGCCCGCCACACCGGCGGCAAGATGCTGCTGCGGATCGAGGACACCGACCGCGAGCGCTCCACCACCGCCGCCATTAACGCAATCATCGACGGGCTGACCTGGCTCGGCCTGACCTGGGACGGCGAGCCGGTGTTCCAGTTCTCCCGCGCTGGCCGCCACCGGGAGGTGGCCGAGCAGCTCCTGGCCGCGGGCAAGGCCTATCGCTGCTACGCCAGCGCCGAAGAGCTCACCGCCATGCGCGAGGCCGCCCGCCGCGAGGGGCGCTCCAAGCTCTATGACGGGCGCTGGCGCGACCGCGACCCGTCCGAGGCACCGCCCGGGGTCAAGCCGGTGATCCGCTTGAAAGCGCCGCTGACCGGCGAGACGGTGATCGAGGACCAGGTGCAGGGACGTGTCACCTGGCAGAATTCAGACCTCGACGACCTGGTGCTGCTGCGCTCGGACGGCAACCCGACCTATATGCTGGCGGTGGTGGTCGACGACCACGACATGGACGTCACCCACGTCATCCGTGGCGACGACCATTTCACCAACGCCGCACGACAGAAGCAGATCTACGACGCGCTCGGCTGGAATGTGCCGCGCTTCGCCCATATCCCGCTGATCCACGGGCCGGACGGCTCCAAGCTTTCCAAGCGGCACGGCGCGCTCGGCGTCGATGCCTATCGCGCCATGGGTTATCTGCCCGAGGCCATGCGCAACTACCTGGTGCGGCTGGGCTGGGCGCATGGCGATCAGGAGATCTTCACTACCGAAGAAATGATCGCCGCCTTCGACCTGCCGGCGATCGGCCGCTCGCCGGCCCGCTTCGATTTCGCCAAGCTCGAAAGCCTGAACGGCCACTACATCCGCCAGACCGCCGATATCGATCTGGTCGCCGCGCTCGAGGGTCTGCTGCCCCATATCGCGGGCGGCGACCAACTCGCGACTCGCATGACACCGGCGCTGCGCGCCAAGCTGATCGCCGCCATGCCCGGTTTGAAGGAACGCGCCAAGACACTGATCGAACTATTCGAGACCTCGCGGTTCGTTTGGACTGACCGGCCGATCGAGATCGACGAGAAGGCGCTGGCCCTGCTCACGCCGCAAGCCAAAGCCTCCATCGGTGCACTGTTACCGGAATTGCAGGCGCTATCGGACTGGACCGCGCCGGCGGTGGAGATGGTAGTGCGCGGATTTGCCGAACGCTCGGGCGCTAAATTGGGCGCGGTGGCGCAGCCTTTGCGCGCTGCGCTTACCGGTCGCACCACCTCGCCGCCGATTTTCGATGTGTTGGCGGTGCTGGGCCGCGACGAAAGTCTGGCGCGGCTCGCCGATCAGACCGTTACATCTTAACGCGATTTAAGAATTGGGCCCTGGCAACGGGGAGCAGCCGCGCTCAAATTGCACGCAGGGGGCATGCGCTGCACTATCTTGCAGCGCAAACGGGGATAGGCTAGGCAGAATCGGCCGGAAGCTGCAACGCCCTCGCCGGCGTCCCGTCGCCCCGGCCAGAGATGAGCAAATCCAAACACCGCTCACCGCCAAAACGAGGGCTCGATCATGGACGCCAAGACGCCCGCTGACAAAAACTCCGGTTCAATTACTGTTGGTAACAAGGCCTGGGATTTTCCGATCTATAGCGGGACGATCGGTCCCGACGTGCTGGACATCTCGAAGCTTTACGGCTCGAGCGGCATGTTCACCTACGACCCGGGCTTCACCTCGACGGCGAGCTGCGAATCCAAGATCACCTATATCGACGGCGACGAGGGCGTGCTGCTCTATCGCGGCTATCCGATCGACCAACTCGCCGAGCACGGCGACTTCCTGGAAACCTGCTATCTCCTGCTCTACGGCGAGCTGCCGACCCCCTCGCAAAAGGCGGATTTCGACTATCGCGTCACGCGCCACACCATGGTGCATGAGCAGATGAGCCGGTTCTTCCAAGGCTTCCGGCGCGACGCGCACCCGATGGCGGTGATGGTCGGTTCGGTCGGCGCGCTGTCGGCCTTCTATCACGACTCCACCGACATCTCGGATCCGCTGCAGCGCATGGTCGCCTCGCTGCGCATGATCGCCAAGGTGCCGACGCTCGCCGCCATGGCGTACAAATATTCGATCGGTCAGCCCTTCGTTTATCCCAAGAACGAGCTCGACTACGCGTCCAACTTCCTGCGCATGTGCTTTGCGGTGCCGGCCGAGGAGTACAAGCCGAATCCGGTTCTGGCGCGCGCCATGGACCGCATCTTCATCCTGCATGCCGACCACGAGCAGAACGCCTCGACCTCGACGGTCAGGCTCGCCGGCTCCTCGGGCGCCAACCCGTTCGCCTGCATCGCGGCCGGCTGCGCCTGCCTCTGGGGCCCGGCGCATGGCGGCGCCAACGAAGCGGCGCTCAACATGCTGCGCGAGATCGGCACGGTCGACCGCATTCCGGAATTCGTGCGCCGCGCCAAGGACAAGGACGATCCCTTCCGCCTGATGGGCTTCGGCCACCGCGTCTACAAGAACTACGATCCGCGCGCCAAGATCATGCAGAAGACCTGCCACGAGGTCTTGGTCGAGCTTGGCATCAAGGACGACCCGTTGCTCGACGTCGCTTTGGAGCTCGAAAGGGTCGCGCTGCACGACGAATACTTCATCGAGAAGAAGCTGTATCCGAACATCGACTTCTATTCGGGCATCACGCTCAAGGCGATGGGCTTCCCGACCACCATGTTCACCGTGCTGTTCGCGGTGGCGCGCACGGTCGGCTGGATCGCCCAGTGGAAGGAGATGATCGAGGATCCGAAGCAGCGTATCGGCCGCCCGCGTCAGCTCTATACCGGCGCGACCGAACGCGATTACGTGCCGATTTCGCGGCGCAAATAACCGCCCGGGTATTCAGAAACAGAAGTGAAAGGGCGGCACTCAGCCGCCCTTTTTGTTGGTGACGCGGCCGTTAATTCGGGTCGCAGGCCCTTCCCAGCAAT
>JAKAMD010000318.1 GCA_021823875.1 Pseudomonadota bacterium
GAAGGCGTCGAGGCAGTGAACTCCCTGCCGGGGCTCGAGCCCTTCCTGCGCGGGGTGCGCGCCACCATGTATGCCGGCCGGCCCTGGACCATCCGCCAATATGCCGGCTTCTCCACCGCCGAGGAGTCCAACGCCTTCTACCGCAAGAACCTGGCGGCCGGGCAGATGGGGCTCTCGGTCGCCTTCGATCTCGCCACCCACCGAGGCTACGACAGCGACCATCCACGGGTGGCCGGCGACGTCGGCAAGGCGGGCGTGGCCATCGATTCCGTCGAGGACATGAAGATCCTGTTCGACGGCATCCCGCTCGACAAGATGAGCGTCTCCATGACCATGAACGGGGCGGTCATCCCGGTGATGGCGAACTACATCGTGGCGGCGGAAGAGCAGGGCGTGAAGCCGCAGCAGCTCTCCGGCACCATCCAGAACGACATCCTCAAGGAATTCATGGTGCGGAATACCTACATCTATCCGCCCGAACCCTCCATGCGCATCGTCGCCGATATCATCGAATACACGGCGAAGCACATGCCGAAGTTCAACTCGATCTCGATCAGCGGCTATCACATGCACGAGGCCGGCGCGACGGCGGTGCAGGAACTGGCCTACACGCTGGCGGACGGCATCGAATATGTTCGCGCGGCTCTGGCCAAGGGCTTGGCGGTGGACGATTTCGCGCCGCGCCTCAGCTTCTTCTTCGGCATCGGCATGAATTTCTTCATGGAAGTGGCCAAGCTGCGCGCCGCGCGGCTGTTGTGGTCGAAGATCATGGGGGGCTTTGGAGCGAAGAAGCCGGATTCGCTGATGCTGCGCACCCATTGCCAGACTAGCGGCGTTTCGCTCACCGAGCAGGACCCGTACAACAACATCGTGCGCACGGCGTTCGAGGCGTTGTCGGCCGTCTTGGGCGGCACGCAATCGCTGCATACCAACTCCTTCGACGAGGCGATCGCGCTGCCGACCGATTTTTCCGCCCGCATCGCCCGCAACACCCAGCTCATCCTGCAGAACGAGAGCCAGGTGACGAAGGTGGTCGATCCGCTCGGCGGTTCCTATTACGTCGAAGCATTGACGCATTCCTTGGCCACCGCCGCGCAAGGCCTGATCGACGAGGCCGAGCAGATGGGCGGCATGACCAAGGCCGTCGAATCCGGCCTGCCCAAGCTCAGGATCGAGGAAGCCGCCGCGCGCCGCCAGGCCCGCATCGATCGCGGCGAGGATGTGATCGTCGGCGTCAACAGGTTCCAGTCCAACGAGCCGTCGCCTGTTGAGGTACGCGACATCGACAACGCCGCCGTGCGCGAGGCGCAGATCGCCCGCCTCAAGCGCGTGCAAGAAACCCGCGACGAGAAGAAATGCCAGGCCACGCTCACCGCCCTCAGCGAAGGCGCGAAAGGCAAGGCCAATCTCTTGGCGCTAGCCGTCGAGGCGGCGCGGGCCCGCGCCACCGTGGGCGAGATCTCAGACGCCATGGAGAAGGTCTTCGGCCGCCACCGCGCCGAGATTCGCGCCATCTCCGGCGTCTATGGCGGCGCCTATGAGGGCGACAACGAGTTCGCGTCGATCCGCGGGGATGTCGAAGCTTTTGCCGAGGCGGAGGGCCGCCGCCCGCGCATCCTGGTCGCCAAGATGGGGCAGGACGGCCACGACCGCGGCGCCAAGGTGATCGCCACGGCCTTCGCCGACCTGGGCTTTGACGTCGATATCGGTCCCTTGTTCCAGACGCCGGAAGAAGTGGCCAAGGACGCCGTCGATGCCGACGTGCACGTGATCGGCGTCTCCAGCCAGGCGGCGGGCCACAAAACTCTGGTGCCGCAGCTGATCGCGGCGCTGAAGCAACAGGGCGCGGACGATATCCTGGTGGTGGCCGGCGGCGTGATCCCGGCGCAGGATTATCCGGCGCTGGAAGCGGCCGGCGTCGCGGCGATCTTCGGGCCGGGCACCAATATCGTCGAAGCGGCGCGGAAGGTGCTGTCGCTGTTGCGCGCGAAGGTCAGCGCGGCGGCCTGAGGCTTGCGCCAGACAACGAGCATATCCGTCAGGTTCGCGTCATAGCGGCCGAGGGAGAGGACTTTCAGCGCGCCGATCAGCAAGTGGTAGAAGAAGAACAGCTTGGGCGCGCGCGCGGGACCTTCTTTCACCATCGGGCAGGTGTAAAGCAGGAACAGCGCTTCCTCCAAGCCTTGCGTCTTGGCGAATGCGCGCATGCGCGCCGGCGAGATATCGGGCTTGAGAAATGTCTTGAATGGCGCACGGTCGCCCTTGCCGGCATCGCGATCGCCGAACAGGAAGCGATAGACGGCGATATGGAACCAGTGCGGTGTGAAGCGGGTGATGAACCCCTTGAGCGAGTTGCGATTGGGCACAGAGATAACGATGAGCCCGTTCTGGCGCGTGGCGCGCACCAGGTTTTCCAGCGCCTTCCCGGGCGCTGGCAAATGCTCTAGCACGTCCCAGCAGATCGCGCAGTCGGTCTGCCCCTCGGCGAGCGGATAAGTTTGCAGGTCGCCGCAGATGCGTTGATCGAGATCCCCGTTGCGTGCGAGCTGCTTTTCGGAGATGTCGATCCCGGTCACGCGTGGTGCTCCCGGAATTGGGACGTGACTGCGCGATCCGCAGCCCGCTTCGAGCACCGCGAAATCATCGCGGTCGTCGAAGTGCCGGTCGAGGACGATTTTCAGCAGGTCGCGCTCTGGATAGGCAGACATCCGTGTTCTCCGGCGATAGCACAAATGGGCTAGCAAGAGACGTACCGCGCACGGTCGCTCTGGTCGTGCCGGAATGAGACGAGACGGGGCGCTGAGCCGAGACGGCTGCGACTTCGTTTCCTGATGCGGACAAATCAGCAACGTGGCTGGACCGCACCTTCAAATCAAAGCAAATAAAATTTTGCGGGCTCAGACTGTTATGCCACCGGCGCTTCAGGCCTGCGCGGTGTTTGATCCATGCGGATGCGGCAGCGCCTGATCTGCGCTACAGTTCAACTAGGGGATGGGGCGTTCTCTTTAAAGGAGACGATCCATGCTGGTAGGAAAGTTCTCAAGCATTGTCGCCGCCGCGCTCGGCTTTGCGCTCGCGCTCTTGATCGCGCCAATGGCCGCGCACGCCAGCGACCAGACCGCGCTATTGGGCGACGCGACGCAAACCATGCGCCACATGCGCCATGACAAGACCTTCGGGCCCTCGCGCGACCTGTTGCGTGACGCGCACGCGATCCTGATCGTGCCGGCGCTGGTCAAGGGTGGCTTCATCTTCGGCGGCGAGGGCGGCGACGGCGTGCTGCTCGAGCGTCATGGCCGAAGCTGGAGCCAGCCGGCTTTCTATTCGCTGGCCTCGGGCTCGTTCGGGCTGCAGATCGGCCTCGAAAAATCCGAGCTGGTCATGTTCATCATGAGCGACAGGGCCCTCAGAGCGGTCGAGCGCAGCAAGTTCAAATTCGGTGCCGGTGCGGGCCTGACCGTGGTGACGCTGGGTGCCGCCGCCGAAGGCGCAACCAGCGGCAACCTCTCCGGCGATATCATCGTGTGGGCGTCGAGCGTCGGCGCCTATGGCGGCTTGACGCTCAACGGCTCGGTGCTCGCGCCGAAGGGTGACTGGAACGAGGACTTTTACGGCCGCCGGGTTTCGGTGCGGGACATCCTTTCGGACCAGGTCCACAACGGACAAGCCGACGAATTGCGCCAGGCGATTGCGTCGGTGTTCTAGGAGCGGCCGTCAGGCGCGCTCTTGGGGCCGCCGTTGTCGCCGGCCTCTCCGGCCTTGAGGTGGGAGAGTTCGACGGTCACGCGGCCCCAACTGGTATCGGCCCACAGCTTCACGGGCACTACATACCGCCCGTCCGGCGCGCCAGCGGCGGGAATGTCGGCGATGTCGGCGAAGATGGGCGGCCAGGCCGCGCCTTCCTTCATCATCTTCGGCTTGTAGCCGGCGATCTGCTTGTAATGCAGGCGGCAGAGATGCACCGGGCCGTTATAGACGCCGTTGTCGAGCTTCACGCGCTCGTCCTTGACGTAGGTGAATTCGATGTCGTAACGCCGCCGCCCGTCGAACACCGGTGCCACGGTCCCGCAGGGATTCTCTGCATCGGCCTTGACGCCCGAGAAGATCAGCGTCACCGCGCTCATCGGATCGACGCCTTCTTCCTGCTCCTCGGCGCTCACCGGATATTTGGCGGTGTTGTACTTCGGTACGGCCAGCAGTTCGGGCGGCGCGTCGGGCCGGTAGGTTAGCTTCACGCGCTGCTTCTTCTCGCTGCCGCGCCGGTAATAGGAATCATAGATATAGGGTTTGACGTCGTGTGGCTCGACCCGCCCGCTGGAACCGGCGTCGATCTCGGCCTGCCAGAACACGCTGACGAGGCCGCTGGTCTTGAAATAGGAGCTGACCTGATAGGTGCCGTTTTGGAAGACGCCGTGGTAAGTCGTATGGCCGAAGGGAATGAACCAGTAG
>JAKAMD010000319.1 GCA_021823875.1 Pseudomonadota bacterium
AAGTCCCCGAGGAGACCAAGGCAACGACCCGCGAGCCAGGAGACCTGCCAGCGCGGTCACCCAACCGGTGGACGGGGCGTCCATACGGAGCGGTCTTTCGCAGCGGTGACGTCAATGCCGGTGCGAAAGCCGTGTGAGAAATGCCTCCCACGACATTGCGCACGTGAGTTGGGCGACGTCGGCTGACGGGCAACGCACGTGTTCTTCGCACCGGGTTTGGTCTCACCCGAAGCGCTCGCCTTTGGCGGCGAGCGCGAACGAAGGAACGTTGTGTGATGGGGATTCATGGGAGAACGGCGGCCGCGTTGCTCGCGGCGACAGCCTTGCTGACGCCGGTCGCTGCGGGAGCGCAAGACTTTCAGGTGGTGCTGCCGACCATCGACGTATCGTCGAGCCGGCAGGACGGAGAGATCGTCGGCACCTCGACGACGGTGATCACCGCCGACGAAATCGAGAAGTCGGCCGCGCAGGATCTGCCGCAAATCCTGTCGCAGCAGGCCGGTATCCAGATCCAGCACGTCGGCGCCGGCGTCAACGGCGCGCGCGACGTGGTCGACCTGCGCGGCTTCGGCGCCAGCGCGCCATCCAACGTGCTGGTGCTGGTGAACGGGCGGCGCTTCAACGATTTCGACCTGCAAGGCTTCGATTTCTCCTCGATCCCGGTGAACAGCATCGCGCGCATCGAGGTGACGCGCGGCAATCCCGGCGCGGTGCTCTATGGCGATGGCGCGGTCGGCGGCGTCATCAACATCGTGACCAAGAACGGCGTCGGCGCCGCACCCAATGTGCGGATCGAAGGCGGTTTCGGCTCGTTCCACGACGGCGAGGGACGCCTCTCGGCCAGCGGCTCCTCGGGGCCGTACTCGGCGGCGATCAGCGCCACCGACATCCGCACCGACGGCTATCGCCAGAACAGCCAGCTGCGCCAGAAGGGCGTCGACGGCGATGTGCGCTACACCACCGCCGAAGGCAGCGTTTATTTCAACGTCATTGCCGACGACCAGAAACTCGGTCTGCCGGGCGGTCGGCTGGTCGATCCGTCGGCCGGCATCAACGAGCTCGTCACCAATCGCACCGGGGCGGCGACGCCCAATGATTTCGCCAACAAGCAGGGGCAGAACTACACGCTCGGTGTCACCCGCAAGCTGACATCGGAGCTGGAACTGATCGTCGACGGCAGCCTGCGCCGCAAGGCCCAGCAGGCTGAGCTGTTCTATTTGGGCTCGCCCTATAACGGCGTCGACACCAAGCTCACCACCACCTCGGTGACGCCGCGCCTGAAGTTCGACGGCCATGCGCTCGGCGTGCCGACGAAGATCCTCACCGGCTTCGACTACTACCACACCAGCTATAATTCCGACCGCGCCATGGACCTGAGCTCGGCGCCCTATCACATCTACGACATCAAGCAGTCGACATCGGGTTTCTATGCCAACGGCACCTTCACCGTGCGGCCCGACACCGACGTTACGCTGGGCGGGCGCGCGCAGTACAACACATTGTCGGCGCGCGACACCTACGATCCGACCGCGCCCTACGGTTATGGCGACGCGCAGGGCCTGCCGCTCGATCACAACGAATGGCAATGGGCGGCCCAGCTCGGCGCCGAGCATCGCTTCAATGCGATGTTTGCCGTGTTCGGCCATGTCGCGCACAGCTTCCGCGTGCCCAATGCCGACGAGCGGATCGGGCAGGCGGTGGCGTTCAATTGGCCGACGCCGACGCCGACCAATTTCGATCTGAAGACGCAGACCTCCAACGAGGTGGAAGCGGGCGCGCGCTTCCGGCACGACAATTTCACGCTGCAATCAAGCGTCTATGACATCGAGCTGCACGACGAGGTGTTCTACAGCCCGGCGACCGGCACCAACGTCAATCTCGATCCGACCCGGCACTGGGGCGTGGAAACCACCGGCTCCTGGCGCGTGAACGACGTGCTCAAGCTCACCGGCAATGTCACCTACACGCGCGCGGTCTTCCGCGAGGGGCAATTCGCCGGCAGCGACATTCCGCTGATCTCGCGCTGGACCGGCAATGTCGGCCTGACCTGGAATATCCTCGACAAGCGGGTCGTCTATGACGCGATGCTGCGCTATGCCGGCGAACGGCGGCTCGACAACGATTCCGCCAATGTGCAGCCGATGATCCCGGCGCATACCGTGGTCGACATGCGTATCGGCGGTCAGGTAAAGAACGTCACCTGGTCGTTCGCGGTGCAGAACGTGTTCAACGCGATGTATTACGACTACGGCATCGCCAGCACCTTCACCCTCGGCCGCTACAACGCCTATCCACAGCCCGGCCGCACCTTCATGGCCCGGCTCGGGGTGGCGCTCGATTAACGGAGGATTCGCCAAGCCGGCGCGAGAGGCATCCTGATCTAGATCAATGTGGTAGGGCTCTTCCCGTCCATAATCCCGTCCCCCTATGATTGGGCGGCGTAGAATCATTTGCCGGGAGAATCCCAATGAAGAAGTCCGCACTGACGTTGGCTGCCCTCGCTCTGCTCGTGCTGGCCGTTCCGGCACAGGCGCGCGTACGCGCTGGCATGCTCACCTGCAATGTGGCGCCGGGCGTTGGCGTCATCGTCGGCTCGCAGAAGTCGCTGGCCTGCACTTTCAAGTCGGTGCATGGCTGGCGCGAGCACTATGACGGCCGCATGACCCGCATCGGGCTCGACATCGGCTATACCACCGGCGGCGTGGTGGCCTGGGCAGTCTACGCGCCGGCCCTCAGGGCGCACGGCGCGCTCGCCGGTAGCTATGCCGGGGCCAGCGGCGAGGCGACGGTCGGGGCCGGCGTCGGCGCCAATGTGCTGGTGGGCGGCTTCAAGCACTCGATCACGCTGCAGCCGGTGTCGGTCGGCGCGCAGAAAGGTCTCGACCTGGCGGTCGGAGTGAGCGGGCTTGAACTCAACGCCGCGCGCTGACGCATCAATCCTTACCCATAACGAGAGGCCGCCCGCGAGGGCGGCCTTTTTATTGGCGGGTTGGCGTGGTCCCCATATCCCCGGCTCGCGTGCGTAGACTGTCCCGCCCTTGAAGATGCGGCCGCCGGCCGGGGAGGGGAAATGGGAGGTTACCACGATCATGCGCTCGGCTGCCGTGCGCCGGGCCGCTATGATCGGCGCGGGCGGATTCGGGGGCCGGGAAGGAGTGCATGCATGCGTTGGCTGCTGTTGTTTGGCGCGCTCGTCCTCGTTGGCTGTTCGACCGATTCTGATTTCGGGCCGACATCGGCGCAACTGAGGGCGCAATGGGACGCGCAGAATGTCTATCCGGCCCACTATAAGGACGATCTGCTGGCGTTCCTGCGGACCTATCTCAACAATCCGGAGCATATCCGCGCGGCCACGGTGGCGCAGCCGCAGCTCAAGACCGTAGGGCCCGGCCAACGCTACGTGGCGTGCGTGCGCTACAACGCACGCGACAATGAAAATCACTATGCCGGGCCAAAGGAAGGCGCCGCCATCTACGTTTCAGGCAAGCTCGATCGCTTCGTCGATCAGCCGAAAGCCGTCCAAGAGCTGTGCAAGAACGCGGTGTTCGCGCCCTTCCCAGAGCTTCAGACGCTTACGCGCTGATCTCGATTTCGCGCGGAGATTTAGTCAGAGACGGAGCAAGCGCGTTCGTTGCGGTCGCAAGCATACCTACACCGCCGAGCGGCTCAGCTCGGCGGGGTCGGTTTTGCTTTAGAGGCCGAAAGTAAGCGCGAATGCCGCGGTCACTTGACCTTGAGGTTCTCCGCGGAAGTCTTTCCGCGATTCTCGACGAGTTCGTATTGAACGATTTGACCTTCGTTCAACGTACTCAGGCCGGCACGTTCAACCGCCGAAATGTGCACGAACACATCCTTGCCACCCTCTTGCGGCTGGATGAAGCCGTAGCCCTTCGTTGGATTGAACCACTTAACGGTGCCCTGCGGCATTTTAGATTCTCCGAGGTATTGCAACGAAGATAGTTTGACACAGACCGCCAGGGTCGAAAAGGCCAACTGCGCCCAACTTTCTGGTTATTTTGGCGCAGGCCGGTAGCGGAATCCTGGTGCCGGCTGAGGGATGTGAACCTCGGACCAACGGTTTACAAATTTGTTGACCTTCGTTGACCGCCCCTAGCTCGGTATAACTCATCCTAAAAAATGGACCCTATAAGCCATTGTTTTATCATAACTTTCTGCAATGGTCTTGCCGAGATTGCGGTAGCAGAAAACCGGGCCCGACCACCGAAAGGTGTTGCCCCCTCGTTACCCCGAGGACCCACGAATGCGGGACACCTTTGACCGCTATGAGCGAGTCGAAATTGAAGCCGAAAAAAAATGACGGCGCGAGATCGGTGATGGTGGCTGCCGCGGTCTATATCTTATTGTGCGACCACCTGGCGCGAGGAGTCAGGAGCTTCGTTTCCGGCGCCCAAACGGTAGAGCAGCGAAGCTGA
>JAKAMD010000320.1 GCA_021823875.1 Pseudomonadota bacterium
GTTCTATTGCTATTCGGCGGCGACCCTGACGCGGCACTACAAGGTGTTCGCCGGCGCCTTCGCCGACGTGAACGCGCTCGTCTGCTACGCCATGAAGGCGAATTCCAACCAGGCGGTGATCAAGACGCTCGCCGCGCTCGGCGCCGGCGCCGACGTGGTCTCCGGCGGCGAGCTCAAGCGCGCACGCGCGGCCGGCATCGCGCCCGACAAGATCATGTTCTCCGGCGTCGGCAAGACCGCCGAGGAACTGGCGCTCGCGCTCGAGGAAGGCATCCTCTGCATCAATGTCGAATCCGAGCCGGAGCTCGCGCTGCTCTCGACCATTGCCGCATCGAAGGGCCGCACGGCGCACGTCTCGGTGCGTGTCAATCCCGACATCGACGCCAAGACCCATCACAAGATCGCCACCGGCAAGGCCGAGAACAAGTTCGGCATTCCGATCAGCCGCGCGCGCGAGGTCTATGCGCATGCCGCGAAGCTGCCGGGCCTCAAGGTCGCCGGCGTCGACATGCATATCGGCAGCCAGATCACCGACCTCGATCCCTTCGGCAACGCCTTCACGCTGCTCGCCGAGTTCGTGCGCGAATTGCGCGCCGACGGCCACACCATTTCGCATGTCGATCTCGGCGGTGGCCTCGGCATTCCCTATCGCGACGACAACGAGCCGCCGCCGCATCCGGAGCAATATGCGGAGGTGGTCAAGCGCGCGACGCGCGATCTCGATTGCCGGCTGATCTTCGAGCCCGGCCGGCTGATCGTCGGCAATGCCGGCATCCTGGTGACGCGCGTGCTGTTCGTGAAGCGCGGCGAGGCGAAGAACTTCGTGATCGTCGATGCCGGCATGAACGACCTCATCCGCCCGACGCTGTATGAAGCCCATCACGAGATCTGGCCGGTCACCGAGCGGGCGGCCGGCGCCGCGCGGCTGCGCGCCGATGTGGTCGGCCCGGTCTGCGAGAGCGGCGATTTTCTGGCGCTCGGCCGCGATCTGCCGGAACCCAAGCCGGGCGATCTGCTGGCGGTGATGTCGGCCGGCGCCTATGGGGCGGTGCAGGCGGGAACCTACAATACCCGCCCGCTGGTGCCGGAAGTCCTGGTCAAGGACGCCGAATGGGCCCTGATCCGCCCGCGCATGACCGCCGAACAGCTCATTGCCCTCGACCGCCTGCCGCCCTGGCTGTGAGGTAGAGCGGTATCCGGGCGGAGCCTTCCGCCCGACGCGGTAGGACCGAAAACTCCGCCATCAATCCGCCCTGAAGATTGGCGCTGCTCTTGCATGGACCGCATGGCGGCCCGTGGGGCCGCCCCGGTCACGGCCGTTTGATGGGCCAGGACATTTCCGCGTGCTAGCGTGCAGTTGAGTCTGAGCCCGAGAGCGGGAGGCGACGGAGCGCTTGGTGGACAGCTTGGACGATCGCGGTTCTGACCGGGAAGCGCCGATCCGGCTGCTGCTATTCCGGGCGGTGCGGCGTGCCCGCGGCAGCCTGTTGTGGGAACGGCTATGGCCCGCGCTGGCAATGCTGCTGACCGCGCTCGGCCTTTTCCTCGCCTTTTCCTGGGCCGGCCTCTGGATCGCGCTGCCGCCGCTTGGCCGCGCCATCGGCCTCGGCCTGTTCGTCCTGCTTGTGCTGATCGCCGCCGTGCCGCTGATGCGGCTGAAAGTGCCGAGCGTCTATGAGGGCCTGCGCCGGCTCGACCGCGTGAGCGGCGAGCAGCATCGTCCGGCCACCGCCATCCAGGACCGGATTTCCGCCAATGCGCACGATCCGGTGTCGCAGGCGCTCTGGCGCGCGCATATCGAACGCGCGCTGATGTCGGCGCGCACGTTCAAGGCCGGTTGGCCGGCGCCGCGGCTGGCGCTGCGCGATCCGGTTGCCTTGCGCGCGCTGGTGCTGATCCTGGTGGTCGCCACCTTCTTCGCCGCCGGCGGCGAGCACGTCAAACGCCTCGCCGCCGCGTTCGATTGGCACGGCGTGATGACGCCGGCGAATTTCCGCATCGATGCCTGGGTTGATCCGCCGGTCTATACCGGCCGGCCGCCGATCATGTTGCCGGGCCTGCGGCCGGGCGAAACCGTGCAGGCCGCGCCCGCGGTCTCCGTTCCCGCCGGCAGCGTGCTGGTGGTGCGCTCGACCGGCGGCGTCAGTTACACCATCGCGCGCGAAGGCGGGCTGGACGTCGCGAAGTCCGATCCCAAGCCGCTCGCACAAGGCATCGAGCAGCGCCGCTTCGTGATCAAGCGCGACGGTTCCGCCACGGTGCAAGGCGTTGGCGATGATCTGGTGTGGCGCTTCACGGCCATTCCCGATCACCCGCCGACCATCGCGCTCGCCAAGGATCCCGAACCGCAGGCGCGCGGCTCGCTCAAGCTCGACTACAAGATGACCGACGACTACGGCGTGGTCGCTGCCGAGGCCACCTTCAAGCTGGCGGAGGATGAAGACGCGCCGGCATCCGGCAAGCCGCCGCATCCGCTGTTCAAGGCGCCGACGATCCGCCTCAACCTGCCGCAGGCGCGCACCCGCTCGGGTATCGGACAGACCATCCAAGATCTCAGCGAGCACGGCTGGGCCGGCAGCAAAGTGGTGATGACGCTCATCGCCCATGACGAGGCCGGCAACGAGGGCCGCAGCGAACCGTTCGAATTCACGCTGCCGCAACGTTTCTTCGTCAAGCCGCTGGCGCGCGCGCTGGTCGAGCAGCGCCGCATTCTGGCGCTCGACGCCAACCAGAAGCCGCTGGTGCTGACCGCACTCGACGCGCTGACCATCGCGCCGGAGAAGTTCACGCCGGAGGCCGGCGTCTATCTCGGCCTGCGCGCGATCTATTACGACCTCGCGCACGCCACCACCGATGATCAATTGCGCGAGGTGGTGGCGCGCCTGTGGGACATGGCCACGCGCATCGAGGATGGCAATGTCAGCCAGGCCGAACAGGCGCTGCGCCAGGCGCAGGAAGCCTTGCGGCAGGCGCTCGAGCGCGGCGCCAGCGACGAGGAACTCAAGAAGCTGATGGATAATCTGCGCGCCGCCTTGGACAAGTTCATGCAGGCCTTGGCGCAGCAGATGCAGAAGAATCCGCAACAGCTCGCCCGCCCGCTCGACCGCAACACCCGCGTCCTGCGCGAGCAGGACCTGCAGAGCATGCTCGATCGGCTCGAGAACCTGGCGCGTTCCGGCAACCGGGAAGCGGCGCAACGCCTGCTCGATCAATTGCAGTCGATGCTGGAGAACCTGCAGATGGCGCAACAGGGCGCCGGCCAGCAGGGCGACGACGACATGAACTCGGCGCTCGACGAGCTCGGCGACATGATCCGCAAGCAGCAGCAGTTGCGCGACAAGACCTTCAAGCAGGGCGAGGACATGCGGCGCGACCGTCCGCCGCCCGGGCAAGGCAAGCAGCGGCTGGGCGACCTGCGCCAGGATCAGCAGGCGCTGCGCGAGCGGCTGAAGAAGCTGCTCGAGCAATTGCGCCAGCATGGGCTCGGGCAGAATCCGCAGCAGGGCAAGCAAGGCCAAGAGGGCCAGCAGGGCAACCAGATGGGCCAGCTCGGCGAGGCCGGCAAGTCCATGGGCGATGCCGAAAACGAATTGGGCGAAGGCGACGCCGACAGTGCGGTCGACAGCCAGGGCCGTGCACTCGAATCCATGCGCAAGGGTGCGCAGAGCCTGGCGCAGTCGATGCAGCAGAACGGCTTCGGCATGGGACCCGACGGCCAGCCCGGGCGCGGCCGCCAGCGCGCCCAGAACGATACCGATCCGCTCGGCCGCCCGATGCACGGGCGCCAGTATGGCGACGACACCACTGTGAAAGTGCCCGGTGAAATCGACGCCCAGCGCGCGCGCCGCATTCTGGAAGAGCTACGCAAGCGTTTCGGTGAAAGCTACCGGCCGCAGCTCGAGCTCGATTACATCGAGCGTCTGCTGAAGGGTTATTGAGGAGCCGACGATCTCGAATAAAGCGGCCGCTACTTCGCGCCTGCCATGGCGTCATTGGCGGTGAAGAAGCGCACCATCACGTCGTAGGCATCGCTCGGCGGCGATGTGAGCCGTGAGGAGAAGTCGAGCCGCTCGCCCGGCTGCAGGACTTTCTGGCTCGGCGGCATGGACCACGTGTAGATCTCGTGGCCGGCCTTGTTGCGCGCGGCAAAAAGCAGCCGGGGCACGTCGACCGGGTGGCGCGAGGCGCTGACGATCGTACCCTGCACCGTGATGACGGGGGCGCCGTCGACTTCTTGCTTGATGATGCGCACGTCCTCGAAATTCAGATGACGCAGATTGACCGGCAAGCCGATGGCGGCGAACAGCGAGGCGGTCTGCGGCAGATAACGCACGATCTCGTTGCGCGAGCCGACGAAAGCCACATTGAGCGCGAACAGGAC
>JAKAMD010000321.1 GCA_021823875.1 Pseudomonadota bacterium
CGTGATGGTTTCCGGAGGTGTCCAACCGCAAACGACTGCGATGTTTGCGGCCGCGATGATTGCGGCCGCGACTTCGCCTGGCACCTCTCGGCGATGTCGCAACGACGATAGCGCGACGCTTCAGGTTTCTGCACGCCGCCCGTATCAACCACCCCGCATGGCGGGCATCACCAGCTTGTCGCGGCGGCAGGCGTGGCGCACGACTTCGGCGCAATCGCGGAACGAGAAATCCTTGTTCAGACAAATGCGCACTTCGGTGATCCGGGTCTTGTCGCAAGCGACCGCCATATCCGCCGGCTTTAATCCCGGATTGGCCTTGAGAAAGGCATCCGCCACCTCACCCGGCTTGACGGTCATCGGCTGCGTGAGCGCTAGATAGTTTGGCGGCACCTTGACCGCCGCGCGCGCCTTGCGCACGGCGTCGAAATAGCGTTGTGCGGGAAGCCCGGTGCAGGTGCCGTGGCGGTTCCACTCATGATAAACGAGGCCCGGGCTCGGCATCAGATCGAGCATGCTGTCGACCAAAGCGCGCTCGATGCGCGGCGCCGGCTTCTGGCAATAGGACGGGTAGCCGCGCACATATTGCGGCCACAGCCCATGCACGACAAAAGCGAACGGCCGGCCGCCGCATTGCGGCTGCGGCATACGTTCGGCCCCGCGTTCCTTGAGCGCCGCGCAGTAGGACGGCGACCAGGACAGCGCCAGCACATAGAAGTCGAAGTGGCCGGGCTGGTTGCGCCCGCCCGCGGCGTTTTGCTGGGCGGAGGCCGCCCCAAGGCCAAGCAGGACCAGCCCGAATACGATGGCCGCCAAGCGGCCCGAAAAGCGCAGGGAAATCTGGAACATGAGACGCCCCATCACAGCGGCGTGAACAAACCGGAAATTGACACAGCGCAACGGTTCCTAACTGATTACCTTAATCAAAAGAACAATACAAGAACATAATGAGCGCGGATCAAGCACGATATGGCGGGGTGCGGGCCGGTTTTGACCCTGGGAGCCTATTTGAGTGTGGGAGTGGCCTGATTTGGAAATCCCGCATTATCTTGGATTGCTAATTTACATTAATATTCTGTGAACCATATTGCGGTACACCGGACGCAATCCAGTCTTACCCGGCTCGTCGGCTGCTCACATCTCCACAGCCCCAACCCCAGGCAGCCTTCGGTTTGGGTCATCACTGGGGGTATCTCTCTGGTGTTGCGTATCGCACGGGAGGCCGCCTCGGTTGGCGGCCTCTTTCATTTTTTGGCGCGTTCAAAGAACGGCCCCGCAGAAGCAGGCAGAGCCGGCTCGCCCTTGGCGGCGGCACAATGAAATCGAACTCCAGTCCGAACGAGGGCCGCACCATGCGGCCGCGGCTCAGGGACGCGCCATCTTGCAGGCCGGATTGTAGGCCCAGTTGCGGTCGAGGCCGACCACGCACCATTCGACGCCCCAGCTCGCGCCGATCATGCCAGTGTCCTCGCCGATCGAATAATAGACCGCGTGTCTGCGGCCGTCGCTCACCAGCGCCGTGGCGCGGCAGAAGCGGCGCGGAATGGTGCCGCGCGCCCAGGGACTGAAGGCGATCTGGCGCACCCGCTCGAAGCCGGTGATCTCGAGATCGGAGTTCCAGAACCGGCTTTCCTTCTGCGCGAAGCGGGCGGCGATCCTGTCGAGCGCCGCGTCGCAAGGCGGCAGCACGCCGTCGTAGTTCGGCCCGCTCAGATAGAAATTCTTCTCCAGCCAGCTCGCCGCATGGACCGGCGACAAGGCCAGAAAACCGATCAAAATCGCGCCTAACGACAGACAGCGGGAAACACGCTTCATGATGACCAACCCTTCGCGCGGTGCGACAAATTCTATCACAGCTTCTCCCGGCACGGAGCCGATTCATACACAGTTTTGCACGCCCGCCGGGACGGAGGCTCCCGATACCGGGCCGCATCAACCTTCCCGCCAATCACCCAACACCGCTTGCATCAAGGCGAGCGCCGCTACCCCGGCGGTGTCGGCGCGCAGAATGCGAGGACCGAGCGCCAGCCGCAGGGTGCGCGGGTGCTTGAGCAGCAGGGCCCGCTCCTCCTCGGCAAAGCCGCCTTCCGGACCAACCAGCACTGCCAGCGGCAGCCCGCCCGTGGCCGGCCGCAGGGCGGCTAGCGCCGCCACCGGGTCTTTCACCTCCGCATCCTCGTCGCAGAACACCAGCAGCCGGCCGGCCTCGCCGCCCTCGACCAGGTCGGTCAGGGCCACCGGCTCGGCGACCTCGGGCAGCGCCAGCACGCCGCATTGCTGGGCGGCCTCGATCACATTGGCGCGCATGCGCTCGAGATTGACGCGGGTAACCTGGGTGTGACGGGTGATCACCGGCTGCAGCCGCGAAGCCCCCAGCTCCACCGCCTTCTGCACCAGGTAATCGAGCCGCGCATGCTTGAGCGGGGCGAACAGGAAATGCAGGTCGCCCGGGGCCGGCTGCTCCCGGGTGCGCCGCTCGATCACCGCGCTGGCCCATTTGGCCGGCCCGGTCAGCGTCGCCAGCCACTCGCCGTCCCGCCCGTTGAACAAGAGCACCGCGTCGCCGGGCTTGCGCCGCAGCACATTGATCAGGTGGTTGGCCTGGTCGCGGCCGAGCGCGACCTCAGCCCCGGCCGCGAGCGGGTCTTCGAGATAAATGCGGGGGGTGCGGAAGTCGTAACGGGCCATCGGGTCACGGGGTCGCAGGGCTCGAAAATAGAGGGTTTACTCGGCTTAACGGCAGGCCGGGAGGGGCATTTTCGCCGCGTTCGCCGCCTTCCCGACGCATTCGGTAGGTTGTTATAAGCGCCCGGCATGAGACCTTGTATAGTGACCGGGACCAGGAGGACGGAAACCATGAACTTGCGCCGGGCATTGTGGATCGCCGCGGTCCTGTTGCCAGCGGCCGCAGGACCTGCCGCTGCGCAGTTCCCGCCGGCGCAGGAGCCGCCCTGCATGAAGGATTTCGCCAAGCTGCGCGACGAAGCGGCCAAGAAAGCGAACGCCATCCGCGACGCCCAAAAGCACCGGGTGTCGCCGAAAGAAGCCTGCCACTTGTTCAACGTGTTCTCGGCCGCCGAGCAGAAGCTGATCCAATACGCCGAGAAGAATGCAACCTGGTGCGGCATTCCTCCCCAAATCATCGATAGCATGAAGAAGGGGCACGCCCGCACCACTGAGGTCCGCACCAAGGTCTGCCGGGTGGCGGCCGCGCCGCCGCGACCGCCCGGCCCCAGCCTGAGCGACACGCTGAGCGGACCGATTCCCGACGCCAACAACATCAAGACCGGCCGCGGCACCTTCGACACCCTGACCGGATCGCCGATCGGCTCCCGATGAGCGGCGGCGCCGGACAGGTTGCCGATGCCACCGGCAACTGGGTCGACGGCTTGGCGCCGGCCTGGAGCCGGCCCTATCTGCGGCTCGCCCGGCTCGACCGTCCGATCGGCTCCTGGCTGCTGCTGATGCCCTGCTGGTGGTCGGCAGGGCTCGCCGGCATGAAGGCCGGCCACCTGCCGAGCCTCTGGCACATCGTGCTGTTCTTCATCGGCGCTTTCGCCATGCGCGGCGCCGGCTGCACCTGGAACGATCTGGTCGATCGCGATCTCGACGGCATGGTCGAGCGCACGCGCTCGCGGCCGATCCCCTCCGGGCAGGTGACGGTGAAACAGGCCACCGCCTTCATGCTGGCGCAGGCGCTGGTCGGCCTCGCGGTGCTGCTGCAATTCAATCTCTATACGGTGCTGTGCGGCTTCGCCTCGCTGCTGGTGGTCGCGATCTATCCGTTCATGAAGCGCGTGACCTATTGGCCGCAGATCGTGCTCGGCCTCGCCTTCTCCTGGGGCGCCTTGATGGGCTGGCCGGCCGCCTTCGGCCGGCTCGATTGGCCGGCGCTGGTGCTCTATCTCGGCTCGATCTCCTGGGTGATCGGCTACGACACCATCTATGCGCACCAGGACCGCGAAGACGATCTGATGATCGGCATCAAATCGACCGCGCTGCTGTTCAAGGAAAACACCGCGCCGATGCTGGCGGCGTTTTATGCCGGCGCGGTGGTGCTGATCGGCATCGCCGGATGGATGGCGGGCGGCGGGCTGATCTTCTTTGCGGGTCTCGCCGCCTTCGCGGTGCATCTCGGCTGGCAGGTGAAGGTGCTCGACATCAACGACTCGGCGCACTGCCTCAAGTTGTTCAGAGCGAACCGCGATGCCGGGCTGATCCTGTTCGCGGCGATGCTGATCGAGGCCGCGGTCTAGGGCGCTCTGCATTTAGGTTGATGCATATCCGGCGTTTTTGAAGTAGTTGGCGCATTCCTGTGGCGTGAAGCGGCCGAGGAGCTGACCGATGGCGGCAGAGATGGCGTCGACGGTTCGCGCGGCGGCT
>JAKAMD010000322.1 GCA_021823875.1 Pseudomonadota bacterium
TCGAGATTGCCCTGCAACTTGCCGGCCTCGAAGATCGGCTGGGTCAGTCCGGCGGTGAGCGTGTAGAAGGCCGACTCCGGCCGCAGCAGCGTCTTGAGCACCGCGCTCTGGTAGCCGCCCTCGCCGGTGAGCGTGATCGACGGCAGCATCTGCGCGCGCGCGTTATAGACATTGGCATTGGCGGCGGCGAGATTGGCTTCCGCTTGGCGGATGTCGGGGCGCTGCGCCAAGAGCTCGGACGGCAGGCCCGGCGTCACGCGCGGAATGGCGATGGCGTTGAGGCTGCCGCCGTGCACGCGCACGCGCTCGGGCGAGCGCGCGATCAGGATGGCGAGCGCGGTGCGGTTCTGCTTCAGCGTCTGTTGCAGTGGCGGGATGGCGGCGCGCTGGGTATAGACCACGCTTTCCTGCTGCGCCACGTCGAGCTGCGACGCGGTGCCGGCATTGAGCCGGTCCTTGATCAGGTTGAGCACGTCAGTCGCGCTTTTCACGTTGTTGTACGCGACGCGCAGACGGTCCTGCGCCGCCAGCACCTGGAAATAGGCATTGGCCGCGGTCACCACGGTGGAGAGGTCGACCACTTCGCGGTTAAAGCGGCTGGCCACCGCGCTTTCTTCCGCCGCGCGCAAGGCCGCGCGGTTCTTGCCCCAGAAGTCGATCTCATAGCTGGCGTTGAGCGAAGCGGTGAGGACATCGCGCTCAGAGCCGCCAAGCGAGCCGCTAGTGCCACCAGCTGTGGTCGATTGGGAGCTACGCAATCGGGTGGCGCTGCCGTTGAGATTGACGGCCGGTAGCAGCGGCGCGCCTGCGATGCGCGCCTGCGCGTCTGCCTGCACGATGCGGGCAACGGCCGCGGCGATATCGAGATTGGCCGCACGCGCCTCCTCGACGATGCGGGTTAGTTCGCGCGAATGGAACGAGCGCCACCAGTCGAGCTTGGGCAGCGCCGCCTCGGCAATGGAGGTATGACGCGAAGCGCCGTCATACGCAGACGGAATGTCGAGCGCCGGCTCCGGCAGCTTGCCGTCCAGGAAGCAGCCCCCGAGGGGCAGGATGAGCGCCGTTTGCAGCATGATCGTAATAAGCCGCGCACGACGTTTGGTTCCCGCAGGCGCGGCCTCTGAGCAGTGACCCATACCGACAACTTTCGACGACGCAGCAAAAGAAGTGAGGGTGAAATTTTGTTGAGCAGGACCTACTGCGGCATGCGCTTAGGCTTAGGTTTGTGCCAGTCAGCCAGCGCATCGCGGCCGGCGACCGACATTTTCGCCGCCGCGTCCGCGAACACGTTCTGGATCACGACATCGTAGCTTTGACGGGTCGCGCGGGTCTTGGCCATGGCCGCGCGCAGGTCCTCGACCTTGAACGGATCCTGCCGCATGGCCTCGCCAATCTCGGCGCGCGCGGCGTGATATTTGTCTTGTGCAACTGCGATGGCATCGTGATTGTCCTGCATCGCTTTTTGAAGCACGGCGGCATCGGCTGGCGGCAGCGTCTTGCCGAGACGTTCTGCGCGCACAAACACATTGGGATCCCAGCGTGGCGGCGCGGGCGCGCGGATTGCCATGGCAATCGCCACGCCGATGAAGAACAGGTTCAAAGCCAGTGAGCCGAGCAGCAGCCAACGCTGGCCGGTGCTGCGCACGAAGGAGGGCGCGGCGGGGGCGGCAACACTCATGGCCGCGCTCCGATCAACGGTTCGGTCTCGAATACTACCGAGTTCATATCGATGGTATTGGCGGCAACGGTGATTCGATCGAAGCGGTCGATCTGACGGTCGAGACCCGCGATGCCGATGGCAAAACCGAGCGCGGCGCAACAGGCGAGCGCGGCCATGCGCGGCCAAGCCGGTGCGAATTGCCAGTCGAGCAGAAACGCAGGCAATCGCCAGAACGATGCCTGCTGCCGCGGCAAGGGTGCGTCGAGACGTGCCAGCACGCGCTCGACGGCGGCATCGGCGGCGGCCTGCGCCGCGGCATGCCGAGCGAGCGCCATATCGAGCCGCTGTGCCAGCTCGAACATGGCGCGCGCTTCCGCGCTATGCGCGATCAGCCATTCGATCTCGGCGCGCTCGCTTTCCGGCCAACGTTCCGGGTCGGCACCGCGGCGGTCGAGAAAAATCTGCAACTGCTCGTTTGTCATTGTTGTTTTTCCATTGGCTCCCAGCGCATGAATATTTTAGCCTCACACGCTACTCGATCATATCTCCCAGAGCGCGGCGCAGGTTGTGTTTGCCGCGCACCAGCAGGGTTTCCACTGCCGACACGGTTGTATCAAGAGCTTCTGCCACCTGTGCGTTCGTCATCCCCTCACCATATGTGAGCATGATCGCGACGCGCTGGCGCGCCGGCAAATCCGCGATGGCTGCGGCCAGCCAGCGTTCGCGTTCGTCGGCCTCCACCCGCTCGCCGGCGTGGGGAGCGGGATCTTCAACCTCGCCGGCTGCTTCCAACGCCACCCAAGAGGCGCGCCGCTTGCGGTCGAGGCAGAGATTGACGACCACCCGCGTGAGCCAAGTGCGGAACGCCGCCAGCGGCTGCCAGCGCGGCGCATGGATCCACACTCTGAGCATGGCCTCCTGCGCCACGTCCTCGGCGTCTGCGCCATTGCCCAGGATGCGGCGCGCCATTCCCAGCATGGCCGGCAGATGGCGCTCAACGAGCCAACGGTAGGCCCTCCGGTCGCCGCGCGCGACCTGAGCCATGAGCGCCTCGTCGCTGTCATCCATCGCCGGGCGATCACCATCGGACAAACCCATCCTAGCCCCTGGCTCTGGTCGTTTAACGGGCAAACGGCCGAAATCCTGTGCCGCCTGGTCTGCGGCGTTGCCCGGCAATAGTAGCCGATTTAGCATTAAACTCTTGATCTGGCGAGGCTTTACGCCGCTATTAGCCAGTTTGCAGGGCTTTCTTTGTCGCGCGGCAGCCATTCCTGGTCTGCGGCTCTCCCCGATAGCGGCGTGATGCCTCGATGTCGGTTCTCGGTAGACGTGCTGGTGACGTAATATTGTCTTGAATGTGCCGTCATCCCCAGGCATCCAGGGCACGGTTGGCGCGCGAGATTCTCCCGCCATCTCCCGTTTCAAGGTGCATGATGATCCGATTCCTTGGTGCCGTTGTGCTCGCATTGGCGGCGGCGGTGGTTGCCGCGCCGGTGCTCGCCCAAACGAATTTGGGTCCCGTGCCCTATTACAGCAGCGCCCCGTCGCCAGACCATGGCGGGTCGGGTCGTTCACTGCCTTATCCGGATGAAGCCGAGGCGGTACCGCCGCCACCGGCTTTCGCGCCCAACGCGCCCGCCGCCGGAACCGGTGCCGGAGCGATCCGCCCGCCGGCCTCGGTCGGTGGTGCCACGCCACAGCCGGTGCCGCATTCCGCCACTGCCGCATTGCCGCCGGAAGACCAGCCCGAACTCGGCAATCCGAAGGAGCTGCCGGAAAATCTGCGCCGCCAGCTCGTCAATTTCCCGACCCGCGAGCCGGCCGGCACCATCATCATCGATACCCCCAACACCTACCTCTATCTTGTTCTCGGTCACGGCAAGGCCCTTCGCTACGGCATTGGCGTCGGGCGCGAGGGCTTCACCTGGTCCGGCGCCGAGCGCATTTCGCGCATGAAAGAATGGCCCGACTGGTTCCCGCCCAAGGAGATGATCGATCGCCAGCCCTATCTGCCGCGCATGATGGCAGGCGGCCCGGGCAATCCGTTGGGCGCACGCGCGCTCTATCTCGGCCACACGCTCTACCGCATCCACGGCACCAATCAGCCCTCGACCATCGGCAAGTTCGTGTCGTCCGGCTGCATCCGGTTGCTCAATTCGGATATCGAGGATCTCTACAGTCGCGTGCAGGTCGGTTCACGCGTGATCGTGCTGCCGAGCGCCAAGCCGCCGGAGACGGCGTCGACTGCGCCCGTGCCCTCCGGCAATACTGGGCCGGCGACGGCCGCCTATGGCGCGCCTAACGGCAACGCCGTCTCGACCTCACGCCTCCCGCCGGTGCGCTGATAGCTTTTTGGCATTGTGCGGTGGGACGTGGAGAGATGGTCTCTGCCGAGGCGGAGCGTTGCGCGATACTATCGGATCGGCGATTGTCGTGCCGATTGGCTGTTACAGCGCGCTCAAGCAAAATCTGGATGATCAATTCTCTTCGGTCATTCCAGGCTCGCCGCCTTGCGGCCGCGCCCCGGAATGACGACATCATCTTCCGGATTAAGTATCATTCCGCGGCAGTGCTGGCGCTTTTGCCGATCGCAGCATTGACCCGCGGCATCACCTCTTCAGCCATGAGTTGCATCGAGCGCTTGGCGAGCGCCGGATCGACCCAATCCATGCCGGCATAAACCAGTTCGCCGAAATCCCCGGCCCCCTCA
>JAKAMD010000323.1 GCA_021823875.1 Pseudomonadota bacterium
GGCGGGCGCAGGCGCTGCGGCCGGCGCGGCGGCTGCCGCGGGTGCAGGCGCGGGCGCGGCATGCGCCTCGGCCTCCTGCTGCATGCGCTCTTCCCATGCCTTCTTTTCGCGCGCGAGCAGTTTTTCCGCGTGCGAATTGTGCACGCCGCCCAGTTCCTGCAGGCTGTGCCACATTTCGCGGCAGCGGCGCGCTTCGCGGATCAGGCGTTCGTCCACGATCACGCGCTGCAGCACATTGTCCGCATCGACCATCATCAGGCTGGGCACCTTGTCCGGCAGGCCCTTGCGCTCGCGCGTGAGTGACTCATCCACCGGAATCATGCTGCCGTTCCACTTCTCGCGCGGCACGCGCGCGAGATGGCGCGCATAGCGGCGGTCGCTGGCGACGAAATCGACCAGGGTAAACGCGAGATCCTCCGCCACTGTCTGGTGCTGCTCGTCCTCGTAGCTGAAGCCCTGCACCGGCCAGTCGAGCTCGACTTGCGAATTCGCTTCGAGGTAAAAGCGCGAGGCCCAGTTCGGCCCGGCCGAAGGATCATAGGCAAATGCCGGAAACGCGCGCGACTCCATCGCCGCGGCCGACATCAGATACGGCGGCAGGTCCGAGGCCTGGGCGCCGGCACCGGAATACACGCTGAACAGCGCCGGGCCGCGATAGGCGAGGCCGCGCAGCATGCGCTCGCGGAAGCGGTACAGGTTCGAGCTCGCCGATTGCAGCACGTACACTTCGTTCAGCCCCATCGCCATGTTGGCGATCTGGCGCGAACGCATGCCGGAGGTGAGATTGCCTTCGCCGATCGCGGACTCTTCCAGGATGTCGTCGATCTGCAGCAGCACCTTGATCGGCAGACCCGAGGACAGGATTTCCATGAGCTGGGCATGCTCGTCCGCCTGCAGCTTGCCGGCGTTGATGCACGCCAGATAATCAGGGAACGGCGCCAGGTCCTGCGGATCGAGGCCGTTCGCGCCGAACTGCTCGAACAAGGGGTCGTGCTTGGCTTCGCTGTACTCGCCGGTGATTTCGAGCCCGGCAATGGCGATGGTGCGCGCGAGCTCGATCAGCTTGGGCATGCGCTCGCGGAACGCAGCGAGCGCGTCGCCGCAGCGCGTGAACAGGAAGGAATAGGGTTTCGCGCCGGCTTTCTTCGCGGGCGCCGCAGCGGCAGGGAAGAACTGCTGCGTGTTCAATACCTCGAGCAGCGCGCGTATGCGCTTGCGCCGGCTCTCGGGAAACGCATCCTTGGGCAGCGCTTTGCCGAGCAGGCTGGACATGGCATCGAAGTCGAAGGCATTGCCGAAGCCGCTGCCTACCGAAGCCTTGAGATGCTTGGCGCTGCGCCCCGCTTCGGAGCGCTCGAAGTCCGCCTTGAGGATGTCGGAGAGCTTCAGCGCCAGCCGATCCAGGTCCTTGCGGAAGGCTGCGGCTTTCTGCTGTTGCACCGCGGTCCAGGCATGCTGCAGCAGGCGCGCGGGCAGCGCCGCGTCGCAGTCGGCCAGCCCGCCGTCGAGCTTGATCGCCGCTCGCGTGCGCTTCAAGCTGTCGGCGAACGATGGGTCCGCTCCCTTGGCGAGCCGCGCGGCCGCCTTGTCCCACAGCGCGGACAGCGTGCCGGCACTGCCGCCGGCGACGAGCGTGCGGATTTCCTGTTCCAGCCGCAGCGCATGCTTGCGTATGCGTTCGCTGTCGCTGCCCTTCGCGGCCGTTGCGAGCGCCGCATCGACCAGCCCCGACAGCGACTGCACGAATTGATTATCGGCGCGGTCGCCAACCAGCACCAAAGGAAAATCGTAGCGCAGCTGCGTGAGCTCGCGATAGCCCGCGAACAGCGCGGGGCGCAGATTCAGCCCGTCCACCGCGTCCAGGAATTCGCTCGGCCGCCTGCCGGTCAGAAAGAATGCAACGTGTGCTTGAGTGTCGGCTTCCATGTCTTTATCAACCTGCTTTGCTGGTGATGTCGTTAGCTTTCGGTGAGGGCGCGCGGTGCTTGCGACGGCGCCGCACGCCGGCGTGTCAGGCCACTTTTTCCTTTGCGTCCTGCGGCCAGACCGTGTACTTGTCCAGTTCCGCGTTGAGCCCCGCCCGGGTCAGATCGGGCGTGCGCAGCTTGTCCGAGAGGCGCAGGTCCTCGTAGCAGGGAACGCTCGGGTTGCGGTACAGGATCCCGACCGGAATGGTGTCGTGGCTGGAGGCGATTTCGCGCGCCCGGTTGATGTCCATCGGGTCGTGCTCGAGCTGGTTCTTGTACACGCGCGACAGGCCGGCGCTGAACTGCAGGCCGTTCGCGTGGTTGAGCAGCTGCACCTTGTTCGGATCGTGCATCCACGGGTCGAGCGCCTTCGGCAGCCACTCGGGGCAGCGCTGGATGATGCGCACGAACGACAGGCCTTTGTGGTGATAGGCCGCCTTGACGATGTCGAACAGCACTTCCGGAATCCAGTCGGCCGCCTGCGCGACAAAAGAGACGTTCTGCACCCCGAGGGTGACGGTGAGCGGATTCAGCGCTTCGAGGTAGCTGCCGCGCGGCGTGGTGTTGCTCTTGGTGCCGATCGGCGAAGTCGGCGAAGCCTGTTTCTTGGTCAGGCCGTAAATCTGGTTGTCGTGCAGGAACACGGTGAGGTTCATGTTGTAGCGGATCGCGTGGATCCAGTGCGCCGCGCAGATGCTGGTGCAGTCGCCGTCGCCGGTGTTCACGAACACGGTCAGGTCCGGGCGCGCCATTTTCACGCCTTCGGCCACCGGCAGCGCGCGTCCGTGTATGCCGTGAAAGCCGTAGGTCTTCATGTAATGCGGAAAGCGGCTGGAGCAGCCGATGCCGGAGACGAACACCGTCTTCTCCGGCCGCAGGTTTTCGTCGCGGCACAGGCGCTGCACCGCTGCCAGAATGGCATTGTCGCCGCAGCCGGTGCACCAGCGCGGCACGCCGCTTTGATAATCTTCGAGTTCGAAATGCTCGTCGGCCATCTGCAGCAGGCAGGCGGTGGCGGTATTCAGATCGGACATCATGTTCATGGTCTGGTCACCCTTCTCTGTTACTTCTTCAGTTTTTCCAGCATTACGCGGCGGATGGTGCCGGGCTTGATCGGCTGGCCCTTGACCTCGCTCCAGCAATCGACGTCGACGAGATAGCGCGCGCGCAGCAGGATCGCGAGCGACGAGTAGCGGCGGTTGGTTTCGTCGATGATCTTGTCCTCGGGCCGGTCGCTCCAGTTGCTCTCGATGGTCATGACCTTCCTGAAGCCGTGCATGATTTCCTTGATCCCCGGAGGCAGGGGCTGCAAGAACTGCAGGTGCATAGCCGACACTTTCTTGCCTTCGGCGCGCATGCTCTCGACCGCTTCCTCGATCGCGCCCTTGGTGCTGCCCCAGCCGATCACCAGCAGGTCGCCCTTGGCGTCGCCGAATACCGGCGGCGCCTTGAGCGTCTTTTGCAGCGCCGCGAGCTTCAGGCTGCGAAAGCGCAGCGTCTGTTCGTTGATTTCGGCGTCGTAGGCGACGTGGCTGTCGCGGTCGTGCGCGAGGCCGGTGAGCGTGTGCATGCCGCCGGGCTGGCCCGGAATGAAGCGGCGCGCGAGGCCGGTGTTCTCGTCCCAGTCGTAAGGCTTGGCGCCTTTGGGCACCGGGCTCTGATCGACCGGCGGCGCCATCCAGGTTTCGTTGAATACCGGGCGCGCAAACGGCTGCTGCGAGGTGGCGAGGCCGGCGTCGGTCAGCACCACCACCACCATGTTGAACGTCTCCGCGATCTTGCGCGCGGTGATGATCGAATAGAAGCATTCCTCGATGGTGCCGGGCGCCATGACGACTTTGGGCGCGTCGCCGTGGCTGCCGAAAATCGCGGCCATCAAATCGCCCTGCTCCATCTTGGTCGGCTGGCCGGTGCTCGGGCCGCCGCGCTGCACGTTCACCACGACCAGCGGGATTTCGCCCATGACCGCGAGGCCTATGCCTTCCTGCTTGAGCGAGTAGCCCGGGCCGGAGGTGATGGTCACGGTGCACTTGCCGGCGTAGGAGGCGCCGATCGCGAACGCGCAGGCCGCGATCTCGTCCTCGGCCTGGTGCACCATGCCGCCGACTTTCTCGAACACTTCGGACAGGTAATGCGAAGCCGAGGTCGCGGGCGTGATCGGGTACATGGCGCAGATCTCCATGCCCGAGGCGAGCACGCCCAGCGCAAGCGCGGTGTTGCCGTTGACCACGAGCTGCGGTTCGGTCGCGCGCACCGCCGGGATGCTGTAGCAGAAATCGAGATTGGCTTCGGCCCATTTCTGCCCGGCTTCGAGCAGCTTGATGTTCGCGTCGACCACGCTCTGGTCCTTCTTGCCGAACGCGAGCACGATCTGATCCACCGCG
>JAKAMD010000324.1 GCA_021823875.1 Pseudomonadota bacterium
GGCCTGCGCCGCGAAGGCTTCGTTGGCCTCGATCAGGTCGAGGTCTTCCTTCTTCCAGCCGGCCTTCTTGAGAGCAGCGCGTGAAGCGGGAATGGGACCCGTGCCCATGATCGCCGGATCGACGCCGGCCTGCGCCCAGGACACGATGCGGGCGAGCGGCGTCTTGCCGAGCTTGGCGGCCTCGCTCGCCTTCATCAGCACCACGGCGGCGGCGCCGTCATTGATGCCGGAGGCGCTGCCCGCGGTCACGGTGCCTTCCTTGTCGAAGGCGGGCTTGAGCTTGGCGAGCGATTCGAGGGTGACGCCGGCCTTGGGGTATTCGTCGGTGTCGACCACGACATCGCCCTTACGCGACTTGATGACGACTGGGTAAATCTCGTCCTTGAACTTGCCGGCCTTCATGGCGGCTTCCGCCTTGTTCTGCGAGGCGACCGCGAACTCGTCCTGCTGCTGGCGGGTGATCTGCCACTGCTTGGCGACGTTCTCCGCCGTATTGCCCATGTGGTAGCCGTTGAAGGCGTCCCACAATCCGTCCTTGATCATGGTGTCGATCATCTTGAAGTCGCCCATCTTCACGCCCGAGCGCAGATGGGCGCAGTGCGGCGCCATGCTCATGGATTCCTGGCCGCCCGCCACCACAACCTCGGCATCGCCGTTGAGGATCTGCTGGTAGCCCAAGGCAACCGTACGCAGGCCGGAACCGCATAGCTGGTTTACGCCCCAAGCGGGGCTCTCAACCGGAATACCGGCGGCAATCGAGGCTTGGCGCGCCGGGTTCTGGCCCTGCCCGGCGTTAAGAATCTGGCCCATGATTACTTCGTTGACCTGATCGGCCGAGATGCCGGCCCGCTCGAGCGCCCCCTGAATCGCGATTTTGCCCAGCTCATGAGCCGGCAGATTAGCGAAAGCCCCGTTGAACGCACCGACTGGCGTGCGCGCGGCGCTGACGATGACGATATCCTCCTTCATCCGAATCTCCTTTTGGCAGTCGGTTGCAGGGCGAAAAGGCCGTTTTGGCGCTGCCGCATGATCGGCAGGCGGCCTGTCCCTGTCAATAACGGGCAAACCGCAATTAGCCGCAGGAAATGGCTCTTTTTTTGAGGATTCCGCAAGGGTGCTGCAGTGCAGAACCGGGCTGTCGCGCCGCCACAAAACGACTGGCAGCAGGCTGTGGAATGCGGTTATGCTGTGTCGTCTGGGGTAAGGGAACCGTGTGATCTCATGGCAGAAAACGAAAAAGAACCGGTCACCATCAAGAAGTACGCCAACCGGCGGCTGTATAACACCGGAACAAGCACCTACGTCACGCTCGAGGATCTCGCCGCCATGGTCAAGGCCGGCGAGAATTTCGTGGTCTATGACGCCAAGACCGGCGAGGACATCACCCGCACCGTGCTGGCGCAGATCATTTTCGAACAGGAGAATAAGGAAGGCCAGAGCCTCTTACCGATCACCTTCCTGCGTCAATTGATCCGCTTCTACGGCGACAGCATGCAGATGCTGGTGCCGCGCTATCTCGAACAGTCGATGTCGACGCTGACAAACCAGCAGGACAAACTGCGCGAGCAGATGGCTCAGGCTTTCGGCGGCGTCGGTTTCGGCGCCATGGAAGACCAGGTGCGCCGCAATATGGAAATGTTCGAGAAAGCCTTCTCCATGTTCGCGCCTTTCGCACGCAGCCAAAGCAAGCCGGCGGAAGAAAGACAGCAAAGCAGCGGCGAGATGGACGATCTCAAGCGCCAACTCGAAGAACTGCAGAAGAAGATCGACCGGCTCAGCCCCAAGACCGAATGACCGCCCACGCGCGCTGATGCAAAGTCACACGCCCGTCCTGATCGCCGGCGGCGGGCCGGTAGGCTTGGCGCTCGCCGCCGAGCTCGGCTGGCGCGGCATCGCCTGCACCCTGGTCGAGCAGGGCGACGGCAGCATCCTCGTTCCCAAGATGAACGAGGTGAACACCCGCACGATGGAATTCTGCCGTCGCTGGGGGATCGCCGACGACGTCTTGAACTGCCCATTTCCGGGCGACCATCCGCTCGATGCCGTGTTCGTCACCAGCCTGTTCGGTTACGAGCTCGGCCGCGTGGGCCGGCCGCCGCGGCACCAGCAGACGCCGGAACCGGCCAGCCCCTACCGGCTGCAAGCCTGCTCGCAGATCTGGTTCGATCCGATGCTGTTGAGGCTCTCGCGCTCCTTCAAGAGCGTGACGGTCAAGCACGGCCACCGGCTCGAATCCTTCGCGCAAAGCGCGGATGGCGTCACCGCCGAGATCACCGACATCGCCGGCGGCACGCGTCATCAACTGCGCGCCGATTATCTGGTCGGCTGCGATGGCGCCGCCAGCCTGGTGCGCCACCAACTCGGCATCGCGCTCACCGGCAAGGGCACCATCGGCTATCCGCTCAATCTGTTCTTCCGCGCACCCGGCCTGCTGGCGCAAATCCCGCACGCCCCGGGCACCTTCTTCATTCCGGTCGATCGCGGCGGGGTCTGGGGCAACCTGCGCGTAATCGATCCGGCACGCGGCCTCTGGCGGCTGATGGTGGATCAGGCCGGCGACGACGTGACCCCGGAGAGTGCCGACCGCGCCGGCTTCCTGCGCCGCGCGCTTGGCCGTGAGCTCGACGTTGAATGGGTGGACGTCAATGTCTGGCGCCGGCGCAGCCTGGTGGCGGAACGTTATGGAGAAGGTCGCGTGTTACTCGCCGGCGACGCCGTGCATCAATTGTCGCCGACGGGCGCGCTCGGCATGAACTCCGGCGTGGCCGACGCGGTCGATCTCGGCTGGAAACTCGCCGCGGTGCTGCAAGGCTGGGGCGGCGCGCGGCTGATCGAAAGCTACGACGCCGAGCGCCGGCCGGTCGGCGCGCGCAACGTGGCGATGGCGACCAGCTTCTACCGGCACAACGAAACCTTCTCGCACCAGTCACCGCATTTGCTGGAAGACAGTCCGGCCGGCGCGCAGGCCCGCCGCGAGCTCGGCGCCATGCTGGAAAGCACGGTCGGCGGCGAATTCCGCACGCTCGGCCTGCAGATCGGCTACGGCTACGAAAACTCGCCGATCTGCGTGGCGGACGGCAGCGCGCCACCGCCGGACGATCCGGGAACCTATGTGCCGAATGCGCGGCCCGGCGCCCGCGCGCCGCATGTCTGGCTCAAGGATGGACGCTCCACGCTCGATCTGTTCGGCCGCGGCTTCGTGCTCATGCGCTTTGCCGGCGCGCCCGACGTGGCGGCGATTACGGATGCGGCCGCCGCACGCCGCATGCCGCTGACGACAGAAGAAATCGACTCGGACGAAGCGGCCGCGATCTACCAGCGGCGGCTGGTGCTGGTGCGGCCGGACGGCCATGTCGCCTGGCGAGCCGACACAGTACCGCCGGACGCGGGCGCGCTGATCGATCGGGTGCGCGGCGCCTGATCAGGCGCTGGCAGCGGCTTGCACCGGCGTCGGAGCCCAGGGCCGCTCGATGCTGGCGAGCCCGGTCAGCGCGCCCTGCACATATTCGCAGCCCCATTCGGCCAAGAGCTTGGCCGTTTCCTCGTCCTGCACCCATTCGGCGACGGTCTCGAGCTTGAGCCGATGCGCAAGGTCGATCATCGTGCGCACGAAAGCACGGTCGTCCTCCGACTTCACGATGTTCTGCACGAAGGCGCCGTCGATCTTCACGATATCGACGCCGAGCTTGCGCAAGCTGCGATAGGAGGTGTGGCCGGCGCCGAAATCGTCGATGGCGATACGGCAGCCGAGATCCTTGACGCGAGAGACGAAGCCGCGCGTGTCGTCGACATTGTGGATGGCGGCGGTCTCGGTGAGCTCGATGATCAGTCGCTGCGCCGAACCGGCGTTGGCGCGCAGCAGCGCGCCGAGCCCGAGCCACCACGCCGGATCGACGGTAGAGGCCGGCGAGACATTGACGCTCACGTTCAAGTCAGGCGCCGCCGCCAGCTCGTTCACCACAAGTTCGAGCACGCGATGATCGAGCATGCGCACCAGTCCCAGCCGCTCGGCCACCGGAAAGATTTCATGGGCATGGACAATGCGGCCGTCGGGGCGGTTGAGCCGCATCAGGCATTCGTAGAAGGCAAGCTTGCGGCTTTGCGCCGCCATCACCGGCTCGTAGGCGAGCAGGATGCGCCGCTCGTTGAGGGCGCTGACAATCTCATCGGTGGCACGCGCATAATCGCGGCGCTGCGCTTCGCGTTCGAGATTAGGACTGTAAGCCAGGAATGAATTGTGGCGCTTGGCGCGTGCGCCGTGCAGCGCCTCCTGCGCGCGCTGGAGCACTTCCTGTGCGGTGCGCGCATGGCGCGGCGCGACCACACCGCCGATTGAGACGGTC
>JAKAMD010000325.1 GCA_021823875.1 Pseudomonadota bacterium
CGCTCCAGCACCAGCACCGAAACGCCGTGCTCGGCCGCCGACAGCGCCGCGCAGAACGCCGCATTGCCGGCCCCAATCACAATCACATCCGTCGATGAAGGAAGCCCTGAACTCATGATATTCGATCAACCTCGTTGTGGGATGGACGTTCATTCGAAAGCCTGAAACCCTGCGCCGCCAACCATTCGGCGCTCGCCATGATGTCGCGGTCGGGATCGCGCGAGATGATTTCCAGCATCGGCCGCGCGCGGTAACCGACTGCGGCCAAAGCAGTCGGCACCTCGATAAATGGCAGCGTGCCGGCACCAATCCGGTCGTGCCGATAGACCTGACGACCGGTATCCGAGAGGTGCACCAGCGCAAGCCGCGCCTGGCACGTCTTCAGACCGGCGGCGAAATCCTCGCCGATGAAATAGGCATTGGCGATATCGTAGACGACACGCACTGCGTGATTACCGTAGCGTCCGAGCAGATACATGAGACCGGAGACAGTCGGCTCGAACGCAAACGGTACGTTCTCTATCCATACCGCGGTGCCGGAAGCTTCGGCGATCGGACCAAGCCGATCCAGCGCGGCAAAGAAGTAACCTTCCAAGACCTCACGCGCAGCCGGCAGCAAGGGGCTGGCCTTACCGGGGCTCATGACCACACCGCGCGCGCCGATCTCGCCTGCAAGCCGCACCGTCGCGCTTAGCAGGTCGAGCGAATAGGCGCGCATTTCCGGCGTTGTGCTGGCGATGTTGATGTCGATATTCGGCAGATTGATCGTGGTGAGCTGCAGCCTGCGCTGATCGAGCAAGTTTCGAATGGCGCCGCGCTCTTCGGGCGACAATTCGGCCGGCCACAAATGGCCGGGATGAACAATCAGTTCGAATTCCTGAAATCCGTGGTCCGCCAGGCGCGCAAGACAGGCCGCCGCGCTCTGCGAGAGCATGTAGCCATAGGTATTGCAGCCGAAAATGGCTAGGTTGGCGTTGCGCTCCCGCTGCATGTCTGCGCGCCCTTGATCTCCGGCCGGCTGGCGGCGCCGTCTGATGCGGCACGCCCCTCATAAGGCGTCCGGTCGCCGTGTCAACGATTATCCGACATTGTGAGGTGTCATTTGTCAATCTCGGATAGAGGGTGATAGGATTGACCCGACCGCAGCGCCGAAGGCGCCGACCCACCAAGCCGGGGAATGAGGGAATGAATTCAACGTCCGTTCTTGAACGCGCGGCTGCTACCCAACCGACTGAAATTCCGATGTTGATCGGCGGCAATTGGCGTGCCGCCACTGCCACCTATCCGGTGCGCGACCCCTATCGCGGCACGGTTGTCGCCCACGCGCCGCGCTCCTCGCTGGCCGATCTCGATGCTGCGCTCGATGCCGCGGTCGCCGCCAAAGCGGAAGCCGCCGCCACGCCGGCCTACGAACGGGCGGCGCTGTTGCGGCGCGCCGGCAAGCTGCTGGTCGAGCGGGCCGACAGCATCGCCGAAATCATGGCGCGCGAAACCGGCAAGGCGGTCAAGGACGCCAAAGCCGAGATCGTGCGCTCGCAGGATACGCTGTCGCTTTCGGCCGAAGAGGCGGTACGCATCGAAGGCGAACATGTGCCGCTGGATGCCAGCGCTATGGGTGCCGGCAAGATCTGCTTCATGCTGCGCTTTCCAGTTGGCGTGGTCGCCGGCATTACGCCCTTCAACGCGCCATTCAATCTCGCCTGCCACAAAATCGCACCGGCGATCGCCGCCGGTAACACGCTGGTGCTCAAGGCACCACCGCAGTCGCCAGGGGTCGTGCACGCGCTGGCGCAGATTTTCGTCGATGCCGGCACGCAAGCCGGCGTGCTCAACGTGCTCTATGGCGACGAGGTCGGGCCGGCGCTGGTGCGCGACCCGCGCGTCGATTTCATTACCTTCACCGGCTCCTCGCGCGTCGGTGCCGAAATCAAGGCGGCTTCCGGCCTGCGCCGGGTCGCGCTCGAACTCGGCGGCAACGGCGTGACCATCGTGCATGAGGATGCCAGCATTGCCGATGCCGCACCGGTTTGCGCGCGTAACGCCATGCGGCTGGCGGGACAAAGCTGCATTTCGGTGCAGACCGTCTATGTCCACCGCAGCATCTACCGGGATTTCGTCGATCGCGTCGTTGCCGAGGTGAAGAAGCTCAAGCTGGGTGACCCGCTCGACCCCACGACCGATGTCGGTACCCTGATCGACGAGCGCGCGGCGCAGCGGGTGGAAAGCTGGATCGCCGAAGCCGCCAAGGCCGGGGCTAAAGTGCTCACCGGCGGAAAGCGTAACGGTGCGCAGATCGAACCGACAGTGCTCGCCGATGTCGATCCGGCGCAGAAGGTGGTTTGCGATGAGGTCTTCGGGCCCGTCATCAGCCTCCTGCCCTATGACGACATCGATACGATCTTCCGCACCATCAGCAACGGCCGTTTCGGCTTGCAGACAGGCGTTTTCACCAAGTCGATGGAGATTGCGATCCGCGCCGTGCGCAATATTCGTACCGGCGGCGTCATCCTCAACGGCAGTTCGACCTGGCGCACCGACCAGCTCGCTTATGGCGGGGTGAAGGATTCCGGGATCGGCCGTGAGGGGCCGCACTATTCGATCCGCGATATGACGGAAGAGCGGCTGGTCTTGTTCAATTTATGAGCCGCCAGGGTTATGAGCTGCCAGGGGTACCACAGAGGGGGCTTGTAGGAATGAGCTGCAGCGGCCAAAGATGCTCCAAGGAACCTGGACACCGCTGCTCGGAGGCTATCCGTTGAGACTGCAAACCAAAACGAAGGCGACAAAGAAGCCGGCGACCAGCCGCGGCAAAATCGCCCGCCTCGTGGAACCGACCTTTCCAGCCGTCCACGACGAGGACACTGAGGAACGCCAGCGCAGCGGCGGCGTACAGTCGCTCGGCCGCGCCTTCGCCATCCTCGAGGAGGTGGCCCGGCACCGGGAAGGAATCGGCCTTGCCGACCTCAGCAAGCTGGTCGGGCTGCATAATTCCACCACCTTCCATCTCGCCAAGACCTTGGTTTCGCTCGGCTATATCCGCCAGGAAAAAGAGACCAAGCGCTACCGCGTGGGCCGTCCCCTGTTCGCGCTCGCCGCCAGCGCGCTCGACGAGATTGAGATGGTCAATCTCGCGACACCTATCCTCGAAGACCTGTCGCGCGAAACCGGCGAAAGCAGCCATTTCTCGGTACGGATGGGCGACGCCGTAGTGGTCATCGCCCGCACCAGCGGGTCTGGTGCCTTCCAGCTCACCGATCGCGTTGGCGTCGTCCGGCCGGCGCACTGTACTGCTCTCGGCAAGGCGCTCCTCGCCGCGCTAACGCCCGATCAATTGCAACGCTTCCTCGAGCGCGCGCCGCTTGAGCCCTCGACCGAGCGGTCGATCACCGAAATTCCGAAGCTTTCGCGCGAAATCGAGGAGGTTCGGCGCACCGGCATTGCCTACGACAACGGCGAATTCAATCTGGAAGTCCGCTGCGTGGCAGTCCCGGTCAAGGATTTTACAGGCAAGGTGATAGGGGCCCTCGGCATCTCCGGGCCAATCTGGCGCCAGACCGACCAGGTTCTGAAAGAACATGCGAAGATCGTGCAGGCGGCTGCGGCCCGGCTATCGGCTGAATTCGGCGCCCGCCCACAACCCGGCGCGATGACCGGCGCGCGAAAGAACACGGCGGCGGAATAAGGACTTAGTCCCGCCTTATCGCTTCAAAACGGCCGAAGAAGCCTAGCCTGTGCGCTTTTTGGCGTTGACAGCGGCCCACTGCTTCGCAAGTATCATCCCACAATAAAAAAACGCCTCTCACATTCTCGCATACGCGGAATGGTGAGGGGTGACGGCGCGCTACGCATCTATTCGGGAGGAGACCCACGATGACCCGTTACAATCGACGAAGCGTATTGAAAGCCAGCGCCGCTTTTGCCGGTGCTTCCGCCCTGGGCTTTCCGGCAATTGTCCGCGCCCAGGCTGACGCCATCAAAATCGGCCATCTCACGCCGCTCACCGGATTCCTGGGCGCGCTCGGCGCCTATGCCCAGTTGGGCATCAAGATGGCGGAGGAAGAGATCAACGCCGCCGGCGGCGTCATGGGACGCAAACTCGACGTGATGTCGGAAGACTCGATCAACCCCGCCAGCGCCGCGACCAAGGCGCAGCGCATGATCGAGCGCGATAAGGTTTCGGTGCTGCTCGGCGAGATCAACTCGGCGTCCGCGCTGACGATTTCGCAGGTCGCGGCCCGCAACAAGCATGTGTTCGTTGCCACCGGCCCCCGCTCGGACACGCTGCGGGGCAAGAGCTGCAACCGCTACATGTTCTGCAC
>JAKAMD010000018.1 GCA_021823875.1 Pseudomonadota bacterium
GCGCGCGCTGGCGCATGCGATCTATTCCGACACCTTCCGACCTTATCACGCGACTGACGTGCGCGGCGTCGAACTCGGCGGCGCGGTGAAGAACGTGCTGGCGATCGCCGCCGGCATCGTCACCGGCCGCGAGTTGGGGGCCAGCGCCTTGGCGGCGCTCACCACGCGCGGCTTCGCCGAACTGGTGCGCTTCGGCAAGGCCTGCGGCGCCAAGACCGAAACCATGATGGGCTTGTCCGGCTTGGGCGATCTGATCCTGACCTGCTCGACCCCGCAGTCGCGTAATTTCTCGCTCGGCGTCACGCTCGCCAAGGGCGGGCGGGCGGATTCCACCGGCAAGCTCGCCGAAGGCGCCTTCACTGCGCCGGCGCTGTTGGAGATGGCGCGCGCAAAAAATGTCGACATGCCGATCTCTACCGCCGTCGCCGCGGTGCTGGCGGAGCAGATGAGCGTGGACCGCGCCATCGAGTCGCTGCTGACACGGCCGCTGAAGGCGGAAGGCTGACGATGGCCTACTGGCTGATCAAATCCGAGCCCGACACCTGGTCGTGGGACCAGCAGGTTAAGAAAGGCGCCAAGGGCGAAGCCTGGACCGGCGTGCGCAACCATCAGGCCAAGCTCAACCTGACGAAGATGAAGAAGGGCGACCGCGCCTTCTTCTATCATTCCAATGTCGGCAAGGAGGCCGTCGGCATCGTCGAGATCGTCCGCGAGCATTACCCCGATCCCACCGCCAAGCCGGGCGAGCCCTGGGTGGTGGTCGACGTGAAGGCGGTCGAGCCGCTGCCGCAGCCGGTGACGATCGCCGCGGTGAAGGCCGAACCGAAACTGAAGGCGATGATGCTGATCAACAATTCGCGTCTGTCGGTGCAGCCGGTGACCGCGGACGAATGGAAGACCGTCTGCAAGATGGGCGGGCTGAAGGCGTAACGCGTCACCGCGGCGCGGCGCGGCGCGTGGAATATCACGCGCGACGGCGCGACGCCGTTGCCGTAACACTACAATTCATTTGATGTGTTGCGCAGCGCGGCCAATACCTTAGAGCCAGGTCTTAGGCAGTTCGTCTTACGCCCAAGTTCCTAATTCTACTGTCGCATTTTTGACCGTGCCGGGCTGCGGTAATTTCAAAAATATAAGTTTAGCCAAAAAATTGACGGCCGATGCCTTGTACGGCCGTCGGGAAGGATACGCCATGAAATACGCCAACCCAGCGCCGCTGGGACTCACCGGATTCGCTCTGACGACTTGGATGCTGAGCATGGTCAATGCCGGCTGGTATACCGGCGCGGGCGTGCCGCTCGTGCTGGCGACCGCCTTTGCCTTTGGCGGCACCGCGCAGTTCTTCGCCGGCCTGATGGAAATGCCGCGCGGCAATACCTTCGGCTTCGTCGCGTTCTGCTCCTATGGCGCGTTCTGGTGGGCGTTTGCGTTATTTGTCGAGTTCTTCGCCACCAAGGTGCCCGGCCAATTCGTCGCCTGGTGGCTGCTGATGTGGGGTGTGTTCACCTTCTACATGTGGATCGGCACCCTGGCGCTCAATCGCGCGGTGCAGTCGATCTTCCTGGCCTTGTGGATCACCTTCTTCCTGCTGGCGGCCGGTGATTTCATCGGCAGTGCCGCGCTGCACCATGCCGGTGGCTATGTCGGCCTCATCACCGCGATCCTGGCTTTCTATCTGGCGGCGGCCGAGGTGATCAACGAGACCCATGGCAAGGTCATCCTGCCCATCGGCGCACCGGCGCCGGCCGGCACGCCCAAGACCGCCTGAGACATTACGCTCCGGCGAGGCTTGCCCCGCCGGAGTATCCCTCACCGTTGTCCCCTGCTAAAATTATCGTCTGGCGCCGCGCAAACCGCCGTGCACGACGCACATCAAGCGTGGTGACAAAGTTATGACCCCGCGGCTTTCCCCGCGGGAAGGGAGGAAGTTGCGATGTCCGAGAAGATTTATGACGTTCCGGCCGAATGGCGCAAACGCGCGTTTGCCGACGACGCCAAGTACCAGGAACTGTATGCGCGCTCGATCAAGGACCCGAACGGCTTCTGGGCCGAGCAGGCCAAGCGCATCGACTGGATCAAGCCGTTCACCAAGGTCAAGAACACCTCCTACGACCCGCACAATGTCTCGATCAAATGGTTCGAGGATGGCACGCTCAACGCCTGCTACAATTGCGTTGACCGTCATCTCGCCAAGCGCGGCAATCAGACCGCCATTCTGTGGGAAGGCGACGATCCCAAGCAGGACAAGAAGCTCACCTATAAGGACCTGCACGCCGAGGTCTGCCGCTTCGCCAATGTGCTGAAAGCGCGTGGCGTCAAGAAGGGCGACCGCGTCACCATCTACATGCCGATGATCGTGGAAGCGGCGATCTCCATGCTCGCCTGCGCCCGCATCGGCGCTGTCCACTCGGTGGTGTTCGGCGGCTTCTCCCCGGATTCGCTGGCCGGCCGCATCGACGACTGCAAGTCGGACGTCGTCGTCACCGCCGACGAGGGCATCCGCGGCGGCCGCAAGATTCCGTTGAAGGAAAACACCGACGCCGCCTGCGACCGTGTCGGCCATGTCACCACCGTCATCGTGGTGCGTCACACCGGCGGCCAAGTACACATGAAGCCGGGCCGCGACGTCTATTACGACGAGATCGCCAAGACCGTGCCAGCCGACTGCCCCTGCGAGGAGATGAGTGCGGAGGATCCGCTGTTCATCCTCTACACCTCGGGCTCGACCGGCAAGCCGAAGGGCGTGCTGCACACCACCGGCGGCTACATGGTCTACACCTCGATCACGCATCAATACGTGTTCGACTATCACGACGGTGACATCTACTGGTGCACCGCCGACGTCGGCTGGGTCACCGGCCACAGCTATATCGTCTATGGCCCGCTCGCCAACGGCGCCGTCACCATGATGTTCGAGGGCGTGCCGAACTACCCGACCACCTCGCGCTTCTGGGAAGTGTGCGACAAGCACAAGGTCAACATCATCTATACCGCACCGACCGCCATCCGCGCGCTGATGCAGGGCGGCGACGATCCGGTGAAGAAGACTTCGCGCAAGAGCTTGCATCTGCTCGGCACCGTGGGCGAGCCGATCAATCCGGAAGCCTGGGAGTGGTACTACCACGTGGTGGGCGAGGACCGCAGCCCGATCGTCGACACCTGGTGGCAGACCGAGACCGGCGGCATTCTGATCACGCCGCTGCCGGGCGCGACCAGGCTGAAGCCCGGCTCGGCGACGCGGCCGTTCTTCGGCGTCATCCCGGAGATCGTCGATGCCGAAGGCAATACGCTGCAGGGCGCCGGCTCGGGCAACCTGTGCATCGCCGACAGCTGGCCGGGCCAGATGCGCACGGTCTATGGCGACCATCAGCGTTTCGTCGATACCTACTTCAAGACTTATCTCGGACGCTACTTCACTGGTGATGGCTGCCGCCGCGACGAGGACGGCTTCTACTGGATCACCGGCCGCGTCGACGACGTGATCAATGTCGCCGGTCACCGTCTCGGCACCGCCGAGGTGGAGAGCGCCCTGGTTGCGCATCCGAAAGTCTCGGAGGCGGCCGTGGTCGGCTATCCGCACGACATCAAGGGCCAGGGCATCTACGCCTATGTCACCCTGATGGCCGGCGAGAAGCCGACCGAGGACCTGCGCAAGGAACTGGTCGGCTGGGTGCGCAAGGAGATCGGGCCGATCGCTTCGCCGGATCTCATCCAGTTCGCGCCTAGCCTGCCCAAGACGCGTTCGGGCAAGATCATGCGGCGCATCCTGCGCAAGATCGCCGAGGACGAGTTCAAGAACCTAGGCGACACCTCGACGCTCGCCGACCCGGCCGTGGTCGACGACCTGGTGCACAACCGCCAGAACAAGCGGGAGAAGGCGGGGGCGTAAAATTCCACCCGTAACCGCTTCATGTTCTTCCCGGGGCGTCCGCGATGAGCGGGCGCCCCAAAATCTATCAACGCCGACGATATTATCGGTGCCGGCCGGCGCCGCGCCGACGCCGAAATGACGGCAGCATTGATGGCCGTTTACGTTAATTCGGACTTTCGCGCGGCACAGCCTCAGTGCGCCTTATCATCCGTCTCCTTGGGGAAGGACGGGTGTTTGTCATGGCGCTGGTGCTGCGAAGGTCGGCACTGTTTGTCGCGTTCGTCTTGCTGTGGGCGCTGGTGGCCACCGCCATCGCACACGCGGCAGCGCACGAGGTGGTCGTCTTCGATGGCTATCGGCCCGGCACCATCGTGGTGAAGACGCACGAGCGCCGCCTCTATCTGGTGCTCGACCGCGATCACGCGCTGCGCTTCCCGGTCGGTGTCGGACGCGCCGGCATGCAGTGGACCGGCCGGGCGCATGTGGAAGGCAAATATGTGTGGCCGGCTTGGGCGGCGCCACCGTTGATCCGCCGCGAAAATCCGCGACTGCCCAAGGTCATTCCCGGCGGTGCGCCGAACAATCCGATGGGCGCACGCGCCCTCACCCTGCGCGGCGGCGAATACGCCATTCACGGCACCAATCGCCCGTCATCGATCGGCCACTTCGTCTCGCACGGCTGCATCCGCATGTACAATCGCGATATCGTTCAACTCTTCCGGATGGTCCCGGTCGGGACTCCGGTGATCGTGGAACGATGAGGATCTCACGCCGGCACTGGATCAAGGGCATCGCCGCCGGCACGTTTGCGCTCGCTTCGTCGTTCGCCGCAAAGGCCGGCCAGCTCATTGCCTTCAGCGGCTACCGGCCGGGGACCATCGTCGTCGTGACCCATCGGCGCGAGCTCTTTTTCGTGCTTCGTGGCGGCCGCGCGATTCGCTACCCGGTCGGCGTCGGCAGGGCCGGCATGGCCTGGCACGGGTTTGCGCGGGTGGCGCGCAAGGATCTGCATCCGGCGTGGAGCCCACCCGAAGACACTTGGCGCCACAACCCTTCCCTTCCGGACGTGATTCCGGGCGGCCGCGCAGACAATCCCATGGGAGCGGCAGCGCTCGGTCTCGACCGCGGCAACTACGGCATCCACGGCACCAACAATCCGGCCTCGGTCGGCTGCTTCGTCTCGCACGGCTGCATCCGCATGTACAACCGTGACATCCTCGATCTGTATCGCCACATGCCGGTGGGAACGCCGGTGGTCGTGCTGCGCTGACGCATTTTCGGATACATTCGCTCAGGTTCTCCCCACCGGCGCTTTGCGCCGAAGCCAAACTTGTGTGTACTTGGCTAAATCTTTTGGGGGCTTCGCGACCTGGACACAATTTGAGGCAAAGACTGGCGCATGGCGCGTCCGCGTAGCTCTCCCCAACCAGAAGTCCCCGGCCTCGCAGCCCGCAAAATTGCGGCCGACATTCTTGACGGCGTCTTGCGCCGGCACGTGGCGCTCGACGAGCAACTTGCCGGCAAGGGCGCACATCCTGCGTTGCCTTCGCTCGCCGACCGCGACCGTGCGCTGATGCGCCGGCTTGCCGCCACCGTGCTGCGGCGGCTCGGCACCTTGCGCCATCTGCTCGGGACTTTCCTGGAGCGTGGCTTTCCGTCCGATGCGCCGCGGGTGGAGACCATCCTGCTGGTCGGGGCCGCGCAAATCCTCTGGCTCGACGTGCCCGACCATGCTGCCGTCGATCTGTCGGTGCGGCTGGCGCAGGCCGACCGGCGGGCGGCACGCTACGCGGGCCTCGTCAATGCGGTGCTGCGCCGGGTGGCGCAGAATCGCGCGAACCTCGCGAACAGCGATGGCCTGCGCGATACGCCCGGCTGGCTGCTCAAGCGCTGGAGCGCACATTACGGCGCCGATGCCGCGCGCGCGATCGCGACGGCCATCAGCCATGAGCCGGCGCTCGATCTCACCGTCAAATCCGATGCTGACGGCTGGGCAGAGCACTTGCGCGGCCGCGTCTTGCCCACCGGGACGGTTCGCACCTTGGCGCAGGGCGCCGTTCCCTTGTTGCCCGGCTTTGCCGAAGGCGCCTGGTGGGTGCAGGACGCCGCCGCGTCATTGCCGGCGCGACTGTTGGGCGAGGTGCGCGGGCTCGCCGTCGCCGACCTGTGCGCGGCACCCGGCGGCAAGACCGCACAGCTCGCCCATGCCGGCGCCAAGGTGACCGCGGTCGACCGTTCGCCGGTACGGCTCGGTCGTATTGTAGAGAATCTCGCGCGGCTTCATCTCACCGCCGAGACCGTCGCGGCCGACGCGCTCGAATGGCAAGGCGGGCCGTTCGACGCCGTGCTGCTCGATGCCCCTTGTTCGTCCACCGGCACCATCCGCCGCCATCCCGATGTGCCCTGGCTCAAGAGCGAGGCCGATCTCGCGGTGCTCATCTCGCTGCAACAGCGCCTGCTCGACCACGCGGTTGATTTGCTCAAGCCCGGCGGGCGGCTGGTTTATTGCGTCTGTTCGCTGGAGCCGGAGGAAGGCGAGCGGCAAATCGCCGACCTGCTGGCGCGCGACAGTCGGCTTTCCCGGCTGCCGGTGGCGCCGGCAGAGGTCTGCGGCCGGGCCGAGTTCATCACCCCCGCCGGCGAACTGCGCACCCTGCCGCAACACCTGCCCGACCCCGATCCGCGCTGGGCGGGGCTGGACGGCTTCTTCGCCGCCCGTTTGGTCCGGAACCCGGCCTAATTCACGGTCAGGATTGCCATATTGGCCCTGCGCCGCCCCTTCGCTATCGTGCGAGTCGCGCGCCGGCGTCGGGTCGAGCGGCAGGGGACGAGCAATTCATGATGCGGGTTTCGGTCGCGGAGCGATTGGGGCTCTCCGTGCTTATCGGGCGCCGCGCATTCCGCAGCCTGCTCGCGGCCGTGCACGCGCATCCGCTGACGCGCTGGCGCTTCGGTTCGGCCAAGACCGACCGCATCGTGATCGCACCGCAGGACCTGCGGACCGCCGATGCCACGCGCGCGAGTGAGATCTATGCCGGCCGTTTCGCCTTCGCGGGCAAGGTGGTCATCGCCGACCGCCACTCGCCGTTCGAAATCACGCCGCCTTCCGACGAATGGGCAAGCGAGCTGTTGAGCTTTTCCTGGCTGCGCCATCTGCGTGCCAGCGATTCCGCCATCAGCCGCGCCAATGCCCGCGCGCTGATTGACGAGTGGATCAATTTACAAGGCGGCTGGCATCCGCTCGGCTGGCGGCCCGACATCCTGTCGCGGCGCATCCTGTGCTGGCTGTCGCAGTCGCCGTTCGTTTTGGAGGATGCCGACGCGCGCTTCTATCGCCGTTTCATCCGCAGCCTGACGCGACAGGTGCGCTATCTGCGCCACGCGCTCAACGAATCGCGCGACGGCTTGCCGCGCGTGCAGGCGATGATGGCGCTCACCGAGGCCGCGCTTTGCATCCAGGGCCTGTCCGGTAGCCTGCGCGGCAGCGTGCGCCGGCTGACGGACGAATTGCGCCGGCAGATCCTGCCCGACGGCGGGCATATCAGCCGCAATCCCGGCACTTTGATCGAACTGCTCGCCGATCTGCTGCCACTCAGGCAATTGTTCTCCGCGCGCCAATTGCAGCCGCCGGGCGCCCTCAACAACGCCATCGACCGCATGATGCCGATGTTGCGCTTCTTCCGGCACGCCGACGGCAATTTCGCGCAGTTCAATGGCATGGGGCCGACCCCGGTCGACCTGCTCGCCACCGTGCTCGCCTATGACGACGCCCGCGGCGCGCCGGTATCGAACGCACCCCATTCCGGCTATCAGCGCCTTGATGCCACCGATGCCGCGCTGATCATGGACACCGGGCGGCCGCCGCCGGTCGGCCTCTCCCAGGAAGCGCATGCCGGCTGCCTCTCGTTCGAAATGGCGTGGCGGGCGCAGCGGCTGGTGGTCAATTGTGGCCTGCCCGCGGTCAATCGCGAGAACTGGCGGCAGGTAGCGCGCGCCACCGCCGCCCATTCCACCGTCACCTTCAACGACAAATCCTCCTGCCGTTTCCTGGAAAGCGGCTCGCTGCGCAAGCTCCTGTTCGGCATTCCCATCGTCAGCGGCCCGCATGAGGTTTCGGTCGAGCGCGGCGAGCATGGTGGCGAGTGGCTGCGCGCCACGCATGACGGTTATGGCCCCGATTGCGGGGTGATTCACGGCCGTGCGCTCCGGTTGGCGTCCGACGGGCGCGCGCTCGACGGCGAGGACTTGTTTTCGCCAGCGCACGGTCAGGCTCTGCCAGCACGGGCAGACGATGAATTCGCCATCCGTTTCCACCTGCATCCAGCGGTTAAGGCGAGCCGGCTGGCGGACGGCTATGGCGTGCTGCTGCTGCTGCCCGACAGGGAACTGTGGACCTTCAGCAGCTACGGCGACACGGTGGAGCTCGAGGAAAGCGTCTTCCTGTCCGGTTCGGACGGGCCGCGCCGCACGGTGCAGATCGTCATTTATGGCCATGCGCGCGAAAAGCCGAAGGTCCGCTGGTCTTTCCGCCATACCCCGCCGGCGGCGCCTCCCCGCCCCAACCCGGCCGAAGAGCCTGAACTGCCGCTGTAGGAGTCCCCTGCCCCGGATGCGGTGCAGCACGAAGTGGTGCACCGCTGATCCAGGGCCGTTTCAAATTCCGCCCTTGCGAAGGTCCCGGGTCTGCAGCGCGTCATTTCATGCCGCGCTGCGCCCGGGACAAGCCGCGCTTGTGGATGCGCAGGGCAGTCATCGTCATGCCGCATACACTTCTGCCCACGTCCTGTGCTAACCCGCAGACATGCCCAGCCATCCTCGCCGCATCACCCGGGCCCTTTTGTCGGTTTCCGACAAGAGCAGGCTCATTGACTTCGCCACCAGCCTCGCCAGTTACGGCGTCGAGCTCGTCTCCACCGGCGGCACCGCCAAGGCGTTGAAAAACGCCGGCCTCTCCGTGATCGACGTGTCCGAGCTCACCGGCTTTCCCGAGATGATGGACGGCCGCGTCAAGACGCTGCACCCGAAAGTACATGGCGGCCTGCTTGCCATTCGCGGCAACAAGGACCACGTCGCCGCGATGGAGGCGCATCTCATCCGGCCGATCGATCTCCTGGTGGTCAATCTCTATCCGTTCGAGGCGACGGTAGCGAAGGGCGCCGCCTTCGACGACTGCATCGAGAATATCGACATCGGCGGACCGGCCATGATCCGCGCCGCCGCCAAGAACCATCACGACGTTACCGTGGTGGTCGAACCGGCCGATTACGACAAGGTCATCGGAGAACTCGCGGCCCATAGCGGCATGACCACGCTGGAATTGCGCCAGCGGCTCGCCGCCAAGGCCTATGCGCGCACCGCCGCCTATGATGCGGCGATCTCCAACTGGTTCGCGGAAGCGCTACACGATAGCGCACCGGATTATCGCGCCTTCGGCGGCAAGCTGATCCAGTCGCTGCGCTACGGCGAGAACCCGCACCAGAACGCCACCTTCTATCGCGCGCCGGTCGCGCGCGCCGGCGTCGCTAGCGCACGCCAGCTGCAGGGCAAGGAGCTATCCTACAATAACATCAACGACACCGACGCGGCCTATGAAGCGGTCGCCGAATTCGATCCGAAACGCACCGCGGCCTGCGTCATCGTCAAGCATGCCAACCCGTGCGGCGTGGCGGAAGGCGACAGCCTGCTTGATGCCTATGCCAAGGCGCTGGCCTGCGACTCCACCTCCGCCTTCGGCGGCATCGTCGCGCTCAATCGGCCGCTCGATGCGGAGGCGGCCAAGGCGATCACCGAAATCTTCACCGAGGTGATCATCGCGCCCGACGCCAGCCGCGAAGCGATCGAGATCGTTGCCGCCAAGAAAAACCTGCGCCTTCTGCTGGCCGGCGGCCTACCCGATCCGCGCGCGAACGGGCTGACCGCGAAGACGGTCGCCGGTGGGCTCTTGGTGCAATCGCGCGACAACGCGGTGGTCGACGAGATGCAGCTCAAGACCGTCACCAAGCGCGCGCCGACGGAAAAGGAACTGGCCGATCTGCGCTTCGCCTTCCGCGTGGCCAAGCACGTGAAGTCGAACACCATCGTCTATGCCAAGGACCGCGCGACCGTCGGCATCGGCGCCGGGCAGATGAGCCGGGTCGATGCCGCACGTATCGCCGCGCGCAAGGCGGAAGACGCCGCGCGCGAGCTGAAGCTTTCCGCGCCTTTGACCAAAGGCTCGGTGGTCGCCTCCGATGCCTTCTTCCCGTTCCCGGATGGATTATTGGTAGCGATCGAAGCCGGCGCCACCGCGGTGATCCAGCCCGGCGGCTCCATGCGCGACGCCGAGGTGATCAAGGCCGCCGACGACCATGGGATTGCCATGGTGTTCACCGGCACGCGGCATTTCAGGCATTGAGGCGCTTTACCTCTCCCCGTAAGAACGGGGAGAGGGCTACTTCGCCAAATCCCCCAGCAGACTCGCTGCCACCGTGAGTTTCGACAGCGTGAGACCGGAGCCGGCGATTTCGTGGATCGCGGCACGGATGCGCTCGACTTCCAGCCGCCGCGGCTCCACCCACGCTTCCACCGCGCCGGCGCCGGCGCCGCCATTGCCGACCATGGCGGCGGTGATGCGGCGCTCGGCGTCGCCGATCGAATCGAGCGCGCGGTCGAGCGCCAGACGGTCGAAATAATCGGCGACCGCAATGCCGCCGGCCGCGTGGGTGACGCGGTCGAGCTGGAAGAAAGTTTGCGTGGCGAAATAGGTCGCGGTCACCTCAGCCACCGGTTTGCCGGCGCGGTCGGCGATCAGCACGATGTCGGGCGCGGCCTTGAGCACGCTCAGATTGGCCAAGCGCCGCGCCAGGTTCTCCGGCACGCCGCCGTTCGTGAGCGCCGCCGCCTGCGCGGCACGCTCGGCGCTGGCGGCTTTCGACAACGCGGTATCGAGCGCCGCTTCCACCTGCGCGATGCCGTCGCGGTAGTGGCTGACGATGGCGTCCAGCCCTTGGCTGAGATCGACATTGCGCAGGAACCAGACCAGCCGGTCGAGCAGCAGGTCCTGCACCGTGGCATAGAGCGAAAGCTGCACGTCGCCGGCCAGCTTGTTGTCGAGCGCGTCGATCTCGCCATTGAGCTCGACCAGCCGATAGCTGTTGCGCACCGCCGCGCAGGCCGCCGCGATAGAAGCAGGGGAGGCGCCGGTCTGATCGGTCATGCGCACGATTAGCGTGGCGCCGCCACGGTTGATCATGGCATTGGTGAGCTGGGTGGCGATGATCTCGCGCCGCAGGCGATGCGCGTGCAGCGCCTCGTCGTAGCGTTCCGCCATCTCCTTGGGGAAATAGCGCTCCAGTTCGCGCCCAAGATAGGGATCGTCCGGCACGCTCGATTGCAGCAGCTCGTTGTAGAGCGCGAGCTTGGCATAGGCGAGCAGCACCGCCAGCTCCGGCCGGGTGAGGCCCTGGTTGCGCTTGCGCCGCTCGGCCAGCGTCATGTCGTCGGGCAGGAATTCCACCGTGCGGTTGAGCGCGCCGTGGCTCTCCAGCGTCTGCATCAGGCGCAGTTGGAAGCCGAGATCCTCGAGCGCGCGCCGTTGTGCCAAGGAGAGCGCCAGCGTCTGCTCATAATTGTTGTGCAGCACCAGCCGCGCCACCTCGTCGGTCATCTCTGCGAGTAGCGCATTGCGCGCCTCGACCTTCAGCGCGCCCGAACGCAGCAAGGGGCTCAACGCGATCTTGATATTGACCTCGACGTCGGAGGTATTGACGCCGGCGGAATTGTCGATGGCATCGGTGTTGAGGCGAATACCCCGCATGGCGGCCTCCACGCGGCCGCGCTGGGTCATGCCGAGATTGGCGCCCTCGCCCACCACCTTGCAGTTCAAGTCGGCGCCGGTGACGCGGATGGCATCGTTGGAACGGTCGCCCACCGCATCGTCCGACTCGTTCGACGCGCGTACATAGGTGCCGATGCCGCCGAAGAACAAGAGATCGACCTTGGCCTTGAGGATCGCCTTGATCAGGTCCTGCGGCGTCACGCTGGCGGGAACGCCGAACAAGGCTTGCGCCTGCGGGCTCAGGTGGATTTCCTTGGCCTTGCGCGAATAGACCCCGCCGCCGGCCGAGATCAGGCCCTTGTCGTAGTCCTGCCAGCTCGAGCGCGGCAAATCGAACAGCCGCTTGCGCTCGGCCAGGCTCGCCTTCGGGTCGGGATCGGGATCGATGAAGATGTCGCGGTGATCGAAAGCTGCCACCAGCTTGATGGTGTCCTCGCGCAGCATGCCGTTGCCGAATACGTCGCCCGACATGTCGCCGACGCCGACCACGCTGAACGGCGTGGCATGAATGTTGACGTCCATCTCGCGGAAATGGCGCTTGACCGATTCCCAGGCGCCGCGCGCGGTGATGCCCATGGCCTTGTGGTCGTAGCCGGCCGAGCCGCCCGACGCGAAAGCATCGCCCAGCCAGTAGTCATGCGCGAGCGAGATCGCGTTAGCAATATCGGAGAAGGTGGCGGTGCCCTTGTCCGCCGCGACAACGAGATAAGGATCATCATCGTCGTGGCGCACGCAAGCCGCGGGCGGGATGACAGCGCCATCCGGCCCGATGTTGTCGGTGATATCGAGCAGCGTGGAGATGAACAGCTTGTAGGTGGCGATGCCTTCGGCCTGGAACTCTTCGCGCGTCGGGTTCTTCGGCATCAGCTTGGGCACGAAACCGCCCTTGGCGCCGACCGGCACGATCACCGCGTTCTTGACCTGCTGCGCCTTCACCAGGCCGAGGATCTCGGTGCGGAAATCCTGCGGCCGGTCCGACCAGCGGATGCCGCCGCGCGCCACCTTGCCGAAGCGCAAATGCACGCCTTCCACCCGCGGCGAATAGACGAAGATTTCATAGAGCGGGCGCGGCAGCGGCAGGTCGGTAACCTTGCCGCTCGCGAACTTGATGGCGATCAGCGGTTTCGGCTGCCCGTCTGCAGCGGTCTGATAGAAATTGGTACGCAAGGCCACCTGCACCGCGTTGACGAAGTGGCGCAGGATGCGGTCCTCGTCGAGGCTGTCGACCGCCTGCAGCGCGTCCTCGATGCGCGCCGCAATTGTTTTCTGCTTTTCGTCGCGCGCGACCGCCGCCTCCGGGCGTGGGTCGAAGCGCGCATGGAACAGCGCTACGATGTCGGCAGCGATGCCGGCATATTTCACCAGCGTCGCCCACATATAGTCCTGCGAGAACAGCACGCGGATTTGCCGCAAATAGCGCGACAGCGTGCGGATCAGCGCCACCTCGCGCCAGGCCAGGCCGGCAGCAAGCGTCAGCGCATTGTAGCCATCGTTCTCGGCGGCGCCGCGCATCGCCATCAGGAAGGTGGCTTCGAGCGGCGCCTTGCCGGCACCAAGATCGATCGGCGCGCCGTCGCCACGGGTGAGCAGCATGTCGTGCAGCCAGAAGCGGGCCTCGCCCGGCGGCGTGACCCGGTAGGTGCGCTCATCCACCACCCTAAAGCCCATGTTCTCCAGGACCGGCACGCGCTCCGACAGCGGCAGCGGCCGTCCGAAGCTCCACACCTTCAGGCTGACATTGCGCTGCTCTTCCTCCTCGCGATGGCGGAAATCGACCGCCAGCGGGCGCTCCTCGGTCAGCGCCTCGATGGTGCGGATATCGTCGGCCGCCACGCTCGGCGGATAGAATTCGTGGAAGCCTTCGGAGAACGCCGCGCTGTAGCGGGCGAACAAGGCCTGCGCCTCAGCCGGCGGATTGAGTGCCGCCAGCGCTTCGGCGAGCCCGTCATTCCAGGTACGGATAATCGCCGCCACTTCGCGTTCAAGCGTCGTGCGATCGACCTTCGGCGCCGGCCCGCCGCTGCGGCCGATGATGAAGTGCACGCGCACCAGTGGCCCTTCCGGAAAGAACGGATAGAACACCGACACCCGGCCGCTGAAGACGCGCGCCAGATGGTCGCCAATCTGTTGGCGCACGTCGCTGTCGTAGCGGTCGCGCGGCATATACAGCAGCACCGAGACGAAACGGTCAAAGCGGTCGTAACGGGCCAGCACGCGCACGCGCGGATGCTCGCCCAGTTGCATGATGGCGAGCGCGAAGTCGTAGAGCGTGTCCTCGTCGATCTGGAACAGCTCGTCGCGAGGATAACTCTCCAGCACATTCGCCAAGGCTTTGCCGGAATGGCTGTCAGGCGCGTAGCCGGCGCGCCGCTCGATGGCGGCGATCTTACGGCGCAGATAGGGAATGGCGTGGGCAGGACGCGTATAGGCGGTGGAGGTGAACAGGCCGACAATGCGCAATTCGCCGGTCAGGTTGCCGTCGGCATCGAACCGCTTGACCCCGACATAATCGAGATAGACGCGCCGGTGCACGCGCGAAATCACATTGGCCTTGGCGATGATCAGCGGCCGCGGCTCGCGCAGGAAGGTCATGATCTCCGGCGTGATTTCCAGATGCTCGCCGCCGCGCCGCAGTACGCGCACCTCGGGCGAGCGCATGACGCCGAGCGCGGTGGCGAAGTCAGGCGTCAGCTTTGCCCCGTCGCAGACATAATTGCGCATGCCGAGGAAAGTGAAATTGTTGTCGCGCAACCATTGCAGGAGCTGGATCGCCTCGGCGATCTCGTCCACCGGCAGCGGCGGCGGATTGAGCTCGAGATCGGCGATCACGTTGTCGACGCGCTCCAGCATGGCGCGCCAATCATCGACCGCCGAACGCACCTCGCCGAGCACGGTTTCCAAGGCGCGCGTGATTTCGTTGCGCCCGCTTTCGTTGGCAATCGGCGCGACGTGCACATGAATGAAGCTCTCGCGTGTGCCGTGGCTGGCACCCGGCGCGCCGAGCGCGCAGAGCCGGCTGTCTTCGCGCGTCACGCCGAAGACCGGATGCGCCACCAGCAGCACGTCGATCCGCCGCTCGGCGAGTTCCCCCATCACCGAGTCGAGCAGAAATGGCATGTCGTCGTTGACGGCTTCGATCACGGTGACCGTCTGCCGCACCCCGGAGACGGCAAGCGTCACCGTCTCGCAGCGGATTTTGGGCGCGGCCGGTTTGCGCTGGCTGAAGAAATCCCACGCCCGCTCGCCAAGCTCGGCGAGATCGGCAGCGGCATAGCGCGCCACGTCCTCCGGCACAGCGCGCGCATAGAGCTGAGACACGAAAGTGGCGGGAATGTCCGGGCGACGTCCGTGCAGGAGTGCGTCGGCCTCGGCAAGACTGGCCTGGGCGGGGTTTTCTTCCGGAGTACCGGGAAGCACGACTGCCATGGCGTCCTCTTGCGTTTCTTATCGATTCGCCCGCAGCAACAGTGTTCACGTCCCGCGTCGCGCCGTCGAGAGCAACGCACCAATTGGTGACGCGAGGATGGCGCATGGCTCGGGGGGCTGCCTGCGCGGCGTCCCTACTGCCCGATAACTTGCTGAAATCAATCGCAAAACGGCTGTCCCGCGGTCGTATCGCCGGTGCTCGGAACATTGTAGGCTCACGCCCAAAGCACGCTTGATCAAGGGGAAGGACATGCCGATGGGCAAGGCCAGCAAGACCATGAAAGCCGCCAAACCGGCGGCGGGCGCAGCGCCCGTGGCCGACGATGAACCGGTCATCGCGCTCGACCTGCCACCGAACAAGCTCTCGCCGGTGATGGCGACCTATTTCCAGAAATGCCAGGACAAGCTCGGCTTCGTGCCCAATGTGCTGGTCGCCTTCGCTTTCGACAATGCCAAGCTCGAAGCCTTCGTCGCCATGTACAACGACCTGATGTTCGGTGAGAGCGGATTGTCGAAGCTCGAACGCGAGATGATCGCCGTGGCGGTGTCCTCGCAGAACCGCTGCTACTACTGCCTCACGGCGCACGGCGCGGCGGTGCGGCAATATTCCGGTAATCCGATCCTGGGCGAGCAGATGGTGATGAATTATCGCGCCGCGCGTCTCAATAAGCGCCAGCGGACCATGCTCGACTTCGCGGTCAAGCTCACTGCGCAACCGGCCGAAGTCGAGGAAGCCGATCGCGAGCAGCTTCGCCGCGCCGGCTTCTCCGAGCGCGACATCTGGGATATCGCCGCTGTCGCCGGCTTCTTCAACATGTCGAACCGCATCGCTGCCGCCACCGACATGCGGCCGAACCTCGTCTACCACGGACAGACGCGGTAGCTCACGTTTCCCGCGCGCAGGGGCAGCGATACAAACGAAAGGCCTTCCACCCGTTCATTCCCACGCAAGCGGGAATCCAGTAACAGCCACGCGATGCATGTTGCGCAAGAACTAGGTTATCGCTTGCGCGGGGACGAGTGGCTGTAAGACTACGGCAACAAGACTGCTCCGATGAGAACATGATGTTCCACGCCGTTCGTACTTTGTCGTTGGTGATCGCGCTCCTCGCGAGCACTCTCGCCCAGGCGCAGGTCGCGCCGGAGCAGTACGCGCCGGCGATTCCGCCGGCGCAGAGCGTCACCGCCCCTAACGGCATGGTGGTGGCGCAGGAACAGCGCGCAGCACGCATCGGCATCGAGCTCCTCGACCGCGGCGGCAATGCGGTCGATGCTGCGGTGGCGGTCGGATTCGCGCTGGCCGTGACCTATCCGCGCGCCGGCAATCTCGGCGGCGGCGGCTTCATGGTGATCCATCTCGCCAAAGGTCACCGCGACATCGCCATCGACTACCGCGAGACCGCGCCGGCCGCCGCTACGCCTACCATGTTCCTCGATGCGCAGGGCAACCCCGATCCGGCGAAATCGCGCGATTCGGGGCTTGCGGTCGGTGTGCCCGGCACGGTCGCCGGGCTGGCGCTGGCGGCGAAGAAATACGGCTCCGGCAAGCTTTCACTCGCCGAGCTGATCGCGCCCGCGATCGATCTCGCGCGCAATGGCGTCCGCGTCGAAGACGATATCGCCGATTCTTTGCCGGGTGCGCAGGCGCGGCTCAAGCGCTGGCCATCATCGGCTGCGATCTTCATCAATGGCGACCGGGTGCTACAGGAAGGCGATCGGCTGATCCAACTCGACCTGGCCGACACCTTGCAGGCGATTGCCGATAACGGGCCGGGCGCTTTCTACACCGGCCGCATCGCCGACGAGATTGCCGAAGCGGTGGACCAGGCCGGCGGCATCATGACGGCGAAAGACCTCGCCGATTACAAGGCCGTCGAAAGGCCGGTGGTACGCGGAAAATATCGCGGTTACGACATCGTCTCGATGCCGCCGCCGTCGTCGGGGGGCGTGGCGCTGATTGAGATGCTGAACATCCTCGAAGGCTACCATCTCGGCGCGCTGCCGCGCGAAGCGGCGCTGCACGACATGATCGAGGCGATGAAGCACGCCTATGCCGATCGCGCCGTCTACATGGGCGATCCCGATTTCATCAAAGTGCCGGTCGCCGCCCTCACCTCCAAGGGCTACGCCTCCTCACTGCGCGCCACGATCGGCGCGCGCGCGACGCCAGCCACCAATATTCGCGTCGGCAAGCCCGTCGAGTCGGAGGGCCAGAACACCACGCAGTTCTCCGTCATCGACCGCGACGGCAACGCGGTGTCGAACACCTATACGCTGAATTTCTCCTACGGCCTCGGCCTCGTCGCCGATGGCACCGGCGTGCTGCTCAATAACGAGCTCGACGACTTCACCGCCAAGCCGGGCACCGCCAATGCCTATGGCCTGGTCGGCTTCAACAAGAACCTGCCTGGGCCGAGCAAGCGCCCACTGTCCTCGATGACGCCGACCATCGTGCTGAAGGACGGCAAGCCGTTCCTCATCACCGGCTCGCCCGGCGGCAGCCGCATCATCACCGCAGTGCTGCAGGTGATCTCGAACGTGATCGACTTCCATATGCCGATCGATCAGGCGGTGAGCGCGCCACGCCTGCATAACCAGTGGGAGCCGGACAAGACCTTTGTGGAGCCGGGCTTCGACCCGAAAGTGCTCGAGGCGCTGACAGCACGCGGCCAAACTATCGTGCCGACGGCCCCGCATACCGATGCGAATTCGATTGAAGTGACCCCGGACGGCTATGTCGGCGCCGCCGACCGCCGCACCCGCGGCTCCATGGCGGCGGGGTATTGAGCATGAGCGATTCGGTCGAACGCGTGCGCGCGTCGCTCATCGCCGCCGGCCACCCCGACACCATCACCATGTTTCCCGAAGGCACCCGCACCGCGCAGGACGCTGCCAATGCGGTCGGCTGCACGGTGGCGCAGATCGCCAAATCGATCGTGCTGAGGGCGGACGAACAGGTGGTACTGGTGATCGCGTCGGGCGCCAACCGGGTGGACACCGGCAAGATTGCCGCGAGCCTCGGCCGCTCGGTCAAACCGGCGGACGGACGCTGGGTGCGCGACGTCACCGGTTTCGCCATCGGCGGGGTCTCGCCGGTCGGCCATCAGCCGGCGCCGCGCATCTTCATCGACGCGGATTTGATGGCGCTCGATCCGGTCTGGGCCGCCGCCGGGACGCCACGGCACGTGTTCCGCACCAGCGCGGCGGAGCTCGTTCGCATGACGAACGGGACGGTTGCGGATGTGAGAGAAGGCTAGCGCGCTGTGGCGCCGCGAAGACTGGAGCGGGCGAAGGGATTCGAACCCTCGACCCCGACCTTGGCAAGGTCGTGCTCTACCCCTGAGCTACACCCGCATCCGTCAGATACATAGCATCGCGCCGGTTAATAGCCAGACCCGGCCCGCTGCGGCCGTTCCTATAGACATAAGCCCGGCCACTTGGCAACTCACCCGTCAAACGGTCAGCGGTGGCTCCGCCGCCGGTGGTGAATCTTGCGTTTCGGCTTCAATTCTGGGCCCGAATAGGCCGGATTCTGGCTGCAGAAGCCGCGATTGCCGGCCAAGACGTTTGGCAGGCACTCCTCAAAGGTGCGGTACTGACAATCCCAATAGACGTCTGTGGGGGCTAGGGAAATCACCGCACACCAGGGCGGCGCCCTATTGGCCACCGCCGGGTGGCTGACGGCCGTAGCGGCCAGCACCAGGGCCCCGACAAGAAACTTTTGCCTCATCTTCGACCTCGCTGTTTGACGATGATAATAACACCGGAACAACCCAGCCGCTTCGCATGCCTGCTACGCCCGACCAGCTTTTCGCCGCCCTCGACGCCCTCGGCATCTCCCATTCGACCGTCACGCACCCGCCGGTGTTCACGGTCGATGAGGCCCGTGCGCTACGCGGCCAGCTTCCCGGCGGACACACCAAGAACCTGTTCCTGCGCGACAAGAAGCAGGCGCTTTATTTGGTGGTGGCGGAGGAGCACGCCAAGATCGAGCTGAAAGGTCTGCACCGGCTGCTTGGCGCCACGGGCCGCTTCTCCTTCGGTTCGGCCGACCTGCTGCGCGAGGTCTGGGGGGTGGAACCGGGCTCGGTCACACCCTTCGGCGCCATCAACGACCTCGAGGGCCGTGTTACCGTGATCCTCGATGTCGCCATGATGGAGCACGAGACGCTCAACTATCATCCCCTCATCAACACCATGACCACCGCGATCGCACGCGACGATCTGGTCAGGTTTCTCGAAGCGACCGGCCATATCCCCCGCATCGAGCGGGTGTCGGGGCTGAGTGAGGGGCCTGAAGGCGCCGATTGACCCGATTGCATTCCCCGCCCGCCTGCCCCATTTAAACGGGACGTGGAACGGGGCGACCGGCCCCGCGCGGGCCTGGAAGGCGAGGAAATATGCTGCAAGACGGCGGGGGAATGACGGCCACGGCCGACAGTGTGGTCAAGGACACCACCACGCAAGGTTTCATGAAAGACGTCATCGAGGAGTCCAAGCGGCAGCCGGTGCTGGTGGATTTCTGGGCGCCTTGGTGCGGGCCCTGCAAGCAGCTTACCCCCGTGCTGGAAAAGGCGGTGAAGGCGGCCAAGGGCAAGGTCAAGCTCACCAAAATGAACATCGACGAGCACCCCGCCATTCCCGGCCAGATGGGTATCCAGTCGATTCCGGCGGTGGTTGCCTTCGTCAACGGCCAG
>JAKAMD010000019.1 GCA_021823875.1 Pseudomonadota bacterium
TCCTTGCGGCGCACCCAGTTCTCGCCGACCTGGCCAATCTCGCCGCCGGCAAGCCCAAACGGCGGCACGCGGCGATGACCGGATAGAATGGTGCAGTCCATCTGTTCCAAGAAACGAATGGTGCGGCGGATACCATCGCCGGCGTGCCATTTGCCTTTGCCGCCCGAGCTTGGACGAATGTGGAAATCCTCCAGCACCACCGGATAGCGGAATTCCAGCACCTCCGGATCGGTCAGCCGCGTATTGGTCATGTGGGTGTGCACGGCGTCGGTGCCGTTGAAACCGGGCCCGGCCGGCGAGCCGGAGCAGATGGTCTCGTAATACTGATATTTGGCGTTGCCGAAATTGAGATTGTTCATGGTGCCCTGCGCGGCGGCCAGCGCGCCGAGCGCGCCGAACAGGCAATTGGTCACGGCCTGCGAGGTCTCCACATTGCCGGCCACCACGGCGGCGGGATATTCCGGCGACAGCATCGATTGTTTCGGGATCACGATGTTGATCGGCCGCAGGCAGCCGGCATTCATCGGAATGTCGTCGTCGACCATCACGCGGAAGACATAGAGCACGGCGGCGCGGGTCACCGGCTCGGGCGCGTTGAAGTTGGTCGGCTGCTGCGGCGAGGTGCCGGTGAAGTCGACGGTCGCCTGGCGCTTCTTCTTGTCGACCGTGATCTTCACCTTGATCATGGTGCCCTGGTCCATTGCGTAGGCAAATTCCGAGTCGTGCAGCCGGTCGATCACCCGGCGCACGCTTTCGGCGGCGTTGTCCTGCACGTGCTGCATATAGGCCTTCACGACCGGCAAGGTGAAATGCGCCACCATCTTGCGCAGCTCGGCGGCGCCTTTCTCGTTGGCGGCGATCTGCGCCTTGATGTCGTTGATGTTCTGCACCGGATTGCGCGCCGGATATGTCGCGCCGGTGAGCGCCGCCATCAGCTCTTTTTCACGGAAGCGGCCGCGGTCGACCAGCTTGAAATTGTCGAACAGCACGCCTTCCTGCTCGATATTCGTCGCGTTGGGCGACATCGAGCCGGGCGAAATGCCGCCGACATCGGCGTGATGCCCGCGCGAGGCGACCCAGAAGAGAATGTTGCGCTTCTTGTCGTCGAATACCGGTGTGCAGACGGTGATGTCGGGGAGATGCGTGCCGCCGTTATAGGGCGCGTTGATGGCGTAGACGTCGCCGGGCGCGATGCGGCCTTCGTTCTCGCGGATGATGGTCTCCACAGCGCGGTCCATCGAGCCGAGATGCACCGGCATGTGCGGCGCATTGGCGACCAGCGTGCCGTCATGTGCGAACACCGCGCAGGAGAAGTCGAGCCGCTCCTTAATGTTGACCGAATAGGCGGTGTTCTGCAGCACCACGCCCATCTGCTCGGCGATCGACATAAAGAGGTTATTGAACACTTCGAGCATCACCGGATCGGCATGCGTGCCGATCGCATGCGTGCGCTTGAGCTTCTTGGCCCGCGACAAGACGAGATGGTTTTTGCGCGTCAGCACAGCCTGCCAGCCGGGCTCGACCACCACGGTCTGGTGCGGCTCGATCACGATGGCGGCGCCTTTGACCGTATGACCCGGCTTGAGTTGGTCGCGGGTATAGACATTGGCGGTGTGCCAGGCGCCTTGCGAAAAGAACTTCGTGCGCCGCGCCGCTTTCGGCAGCTTGGCGCCGGTCGCCTTACCGGTGCGTTCGCTGAACTTGGCGCCGCCGCCGACCGCTTCCACCGATACCGCTTCCACCATCATCTGCTTGGTGCGGTCGATGAAGCCGAAGCGCGCCTTGTGCGCCTTCTCGAAGGCGCGCGTCATCGCGGCAAGCGTGCCGGCCGGGACCACCAGCGCCGTGTCGGTGCCGGCGTAACGGATATGCGCGCGCACGATCACCTTGATCTTGCTTAGCCGTACGCCCTGACCGGCAACCTCGTTGCGTGCGTCCTTGCCGAGTCGGCTGCCGGTGCGCTCGATCTCCTTCAGCGCCTTGGCGCCGAACGGCTGTTCGATCGCCTGCTCGCGCGTCGCGCGGATGTCGGCGAGCCCCATGCCATAGGCCGACAACAGCGACGAGAACGGGTGGATCAGCACCTTGGTCATGCCGAGCGCATCGGCCACCAGGCAGGCGTGCTGGCCGCCGGCGCCGCCGAAGCAGTTGAGCGCGTAGCGCGTCACGTCATAGCCGCGCTGCACCGAAATCTTCTTGATCGCATTGGCCATGTTCTCGACCGCGATCTTGATGAAGCCGTCGGCGATCTCTTCCGCCGACTTGCCGCCGACTTCTTTCGCGAGTTCGCCAAAAGCTTTTTTGACTGCCGCATCATCGAGCGGCTGATCCTGGTGCGGTCCGAAAATCTTCGGGAAGTAGTCGGGCAACAGCTTGCCCAGCATCACATTGGCGTCGGTCACCGCTAGCGGGCCGCCGCGGCGGTAGCATTTTGGCCCCGGATTGGCACCGGCACTATCCGGTCCGACGCGAAAACGGGCGCCGTCGAAATGCAGGATCGAGCCGCCGCCCGCCGCCACCGTGTGGATCAACATCATCGGCGCGCGCATGCGCACGCCGGCAACTTCGGTTTCGAAGGCGCGTTCGTAATCGCCGTCGTAATGCGACACGTCGGTCGAGGTGCCGCCCATGTCGAAGCCGATCAGATGCTGAAAGCCGGCCTCGTGTCCGGTCTGCGCCATGCCAACCACGCCGCCGGCGGGACCGGAAAGGATCGCGTCCTTGCCTTGGAACAGTTCGGCCGCCGTCAGTCCGCCTGACGACATCATGAACATCAGGCGGACGTCTGATCCCTCCCCCGAAGGGGGAGGGTGGCCGACGAAGTCGGCCGGGTGGGGGCGCTTTGCCAGATTGCGAGCAACCCCACCCGGTCGCTCGCTTTCGCTCGCGTCCACCCTCCCCGTTCCGGGGAGGGATGGCACCTGCATCTCTCTCGCCACCTGCGCCACATAGCGCCGCAGGATTGGCGACAGATAGGCATCCACCACCGTGGTGTCTCCGCGTCCAACAAGCTTGATCAGCGGCGACACCTCGTGGCTGACCGACACCTGCGAAAAGCCAAGCTCGCGCGCGAGCGAAGCCGCCGCCTTCTCGTGCGCGGGGAAGCGATAGGCGTGCATGAAGACGATGGCGACCGCGTCGATGCCGTCGGCCTTTGCCTTTTCGATCTCGCGACGCACCGCGTCGAGATCGGGCGCGCGCTCGACCGTGCCGTCGGCGCGCACGCGCTCGTCCACTTCCGCCACGCGCTCGTACAGCATGTCGGGCTTGACGATGTGGCGGGCGAAGATTTTCGGCCGCGCCTGGTAGCCGATCTTGAGCGCGTCGCGGAAACCCTTGGTGATCAACAGCAGCGTGCGGTCGCCCTTGCGTTCGAGCAGCGCGTTGGTGGCGACGGTAGTGCCCATCTTCACCGCGCCGACGCGGCCCGTTGGGATCGGCTCGCCGGCTTTGAGCCCGAGCAGGTCGCGGATGCCTTGCACGGCGGCGTCGGCATAGGCTTCCGGGTTCTCCGACAACAGCTTGTGCGGATGCAGGACACCGTCTGGGCTGCGGCCCACCACGTCGGTGAAGGTGCCGCCGCGGTCGATCCAGAAATCCCAGCGCCCTTGCGCGTCTTGCAGTTTCGCCATGCGCTGCCCTTTGTCGCCTTCTGCTGCCCTGGCCAGCGGGGCGCCGCTGGTCCCATGCTTGCATACTAACAATAACCTCAGGCGCACGACGCTTCACAAGTCCCGGTTTCCTTGGAGGGTCCAATGACGAAATTCGTGCGTGCTTTGGCGGGTCTTGTTCTTGCCGGCGGCCTGTCAACGGCGGCCCTGGCGCAAACCAAATGGGACATGCCGACGCCCTATCCGGACGGCAACTTCCACACCTAAAACGACATGGCCTTCGCCGCCGATGTCGCCAAGGCGACCAAGGGCACGCTGACCATCCCCGCCGAATGGCGCCATGGGCTTCACCGGCGTTCCGATCGCGCGCGCCGAATGGATCACCCCGCCGGTCGGCTTCAACCTCTACGTCCTGCAGGGCATGACCGGCCGCAACATCTTCACGATCGGCACCTCTGCGCTGCCGTTGTTCGCGTTGATGTGTATCGCCGTCGTGCTGGTGGCGATGTTCCCGCAGCTCGCGCTCTGGCTGCCTTCGACCATGCTGGATGCGCATGAGCGCACGCGTCGTTTGCCCGTTCCGGCAAAACGGGATGCACAATGGGAACGGCGTGATCGCTCGCGTGCGCGCTCAGCGAATTCGTCGAAAGCCGATCAAGGCCGTATTCATCGCCGAGGCGAAAGCTGCAATGGCGACTTCGATGACTTTGGCGACTTTGACGACTTGAGCGACTTGGACAGCTTGAGCGACTTTGACGACTTTGATGGCTTTGGCGACTTGCTGGATGTGGCGGGGGCCCGGCGACGTCAGCCACCGAGCCCCCTTCATCGTATCAGCCGGCCTGTAAGCCGGGTTCTGTATGGCCCGCGGAAACCTGACCCGCGGTCATGACGGCCATTCCTCTGGCACGCCGGTTACCCGGCGCGTCTAGCAACCTACCCGAACGGCAGATCCGGACCGATCCGGCCCCCGAAGGGCGCCGCGCCGTTCCTATTCGGTTTTGCTCCCGGTGGGGTTTGCCGTGCCGCTGTCATCGCTGACGAGCGCGGTGGGCTCTTACCCCACCGTTTCACCCTTACCTTGGCCAATACACAACGCAGCCAAGGCGGTTTGTTTTCTGTGGCACTGTCCCTGAGGCCGGCCTCGCTTGCGCGACGCCTTCCCCGCCGGACGTTATCCGGCACCGTTGATCCGTGGAGCCCGGACTTTCCTCTCCGGCCGCCTTTCGGCATTGGCGCGGAGCGGCCGTCCGGCCGACTGACAGCATAGGGATGGGGGCGGCGAGCGGCGCCGTCAAGCGTTCCGGCGCAAGGTCGCCGGCGAAAAAAATCCCGGGCCTGTCGGGAGGGGGACAGACCCGGGTTGCCTGGGAGGCAGAATGCGAAATCTGTTGCGGAACAAATCAGGCCCAATTCGGGCAGAGTTCCGCGTTACACGCGGGTCTGCAAGCCGGTCCTCTCAAGACTCAGGCGCAAGATTTGATGGGACGCAGGGGCGGCGTCTGTTGCGGACGCGGCAGATGAGGCAGAACGCGCTTCACCCGGACGGCCAGGCCGACCAGCATTTCGCGCATGGCTACCGCGCGTTCAGCGCGCGCCCGCTCAATCGCTGCCTCTATGTCGGCCAGGGAAATTACGGTTGTGTTGAATTCGTGGGAGGCCATTGCCCGTCTCCTTGCATTTGGGAGCCGATTAGCTCGTTCATCCCTATGCGATAGACGCATAATATTATAGTTTGATCAGAATATAATATGCTATTATTGCCATTCATTCATGAATAAAAGGCACAAATATGGATGCGACCTCCGACCTGCGGGTCTTTGTGCGCGTCATGGAACGCGGCAGTTTCTCCGCCGCCGCCAATGACTTTGGGCTTACCCCCTCGGCCGTCTCCAAGCTGGTGTCTCGGCTGGAGGACCGGCTGGGCGCGCGCCTGTTGGAACGTTCGACCCGGCGATTGGCGCTCACGCCAGAAGGCGAGACCTTCCTCGCGCGCGCGCGACGCATTGTCGCCGACATTGAGGAGGCGGAAGCCGAAGTGGCGAGCGTGCGCGGCGCGCCGCGCGGGCGGTTGCACATCAATTCGGGCACGGCCTTCGGTCTGCACCAGCTTGCGCCGGCGCTGGCGGATTTCCTCGCCCGCTATCCCGACATCGATGTCGAACTGTCGATCACCGACCGCCTGGTCGATCTGATCGAAGCGCAGGCCGATATCGCCGTGCGCTCAGGTCACATTCCGCAGGGGCCGTTCATCCAGCGCAAGATTGCGGATTTGCAGCGCGTCATCTGTGCGGCGCCGTCTTATCTTGCGCGCCACGGCACGCCGCAGGACGCGGCCGACCTGAAGAACCACGATTGCATTGTCGTTGCGGGTCCCGGTCTCAATCGCTGGCTGTTCAAAACCCGCAGCGGCATTGATGTCGTCGAGGTGCGCCCGCGCGTTTCCACCGACGACGCGGAAGCCGCCGTCCGGCTGGCGATCGCCGGCGCCGGCATCATCCGGCTTTCCGACGTGATCGTCGGCGGGCCGCTGCGTGCCGGCGAATTGGTGCCGTTGTTGACCGACAGCCATCACGTCGAGCCGTTTCCGCTCAACGCCATCTATCCGGCCGGACGCCAACGTCTGCCGCGCGTGGCGGTGTTCCTCGAATTTCTACTCACGCGCTTTTCGAGTGCGCCCTGGCGGTCGCCCGCCGCGTCCTTGCCTTCACAGGAAAAACTTTCGCGTTGATCAGGCCACCAGCCGCGGCCGCGTCTCGATCAGCGCGCGCAAGGTGAGGATCGTCGACGCATCGGCGACGCCGTCGACGCGCGCCGGGCGGAAATGGCGCTGAAACGCCGTCACCACCGCGCGGGTCAATTCATCGTAGCTGCCGGTTTCCTCGATGCCGTAGCCGTAGCTCTTGAGCGAGCGCTGCATTCGCCGCACCGCCTCGCCGTAATCGCCCAGCATCAGCCGCGGGCCGGCGACCCCGAGCGGCGCCGGCCGCACCCAATGGCCGATGCCGGAATCGCTCAACAGGGCCCAGGGGAATTTCTCGCCTGGATCCTCCTTGCGCTCGGGCGCCACATCGGAATGCGCGAGCACGCGGTCGGGCGCAATCGGCCCGCGCCGTGTCGCAATCGATTTGCACAGCGAGATCACCGCCGCCACTTGGCGTAACGGAAAATCGACATAGCCGAACTCATGGCCGGGATTGACGATCTCGATGCCGATCGAGCGTGAATTGATGTCGGTCTCGCCCGCCCAGGACGATACGCCGGCATGCCAGGCGCGCTTATCCTCGCTCACGCATTGCACGATGCGGCCGTCCTCGAACACCACGTAGTGCGCCGAGACCTTGCTGTCCGGCGCGCACAGACGTTCGAGCGCGGCCGCGCCGGTCGGCATGCCGGTGTAGTGCAGCACGATCATGTCGGCCGTTCCGCCCTGGCGCTCATCGAAATTCGGCGAGGGCCTGACCTCGGCGACGATGAAAGAATCTCGGTGAAATTTCGACACCACGGAGCCAGACCAACTGCAAAGGGCGCGCACCATTGAACGCACCAATGTTAAAAGCAATATCGTCCCGCTGCGGCGGTCTCATGGCACCACTCCAATCCTGTTGATATCCTTGAACGGCCACACGGCGACCGCGTGTCTCGCGCCACCGCGCACACTGATTGTGTGTCCGCATCCCGCGCCAGCGGTGCATGGGAGCTTCGACGGTTTTTTTTCCTCGCTGGAGCGACCCGGCGTCAGCGGCGCCGGCTTCGGCCGGGCAGGCAGGGGGCCGCCGCCGCTTCGGCAACCCTTCCTTAAGTTTAACGGGGGTTAATAGGTCGCTTCCGCTGCGCCGCAGCGAGCTGGAGCACGCGCCCGTTTTCTTGACGGCCTCTATATCCCATGGTATCCCATCAATTCCCATTGAGGACCAAAGAGATTCCGGGCGCCAGGCTCGGGAGAGAAGGCAGGTCCGAGCTGGGATACCTGTTCGTTCCTTTCGTGGCGTGCGTCCGGTCGGCGTGGAGTGCGGGATATGGACCGCTTCGTGGGCAACGTCACGTTGCGGCTCGACGCCAAGGGTCGCGTCTCCATCCCAGCTTCATTCCGTTCGGTACTGACCCGCGACGGGTTCGATGGCCTTTATTGCTACCCGGCGCTCGCCACCCCGGCGATCGATGCGGGAGGGAATGCGTTGATGGCGGAGATCGAGGCCTTGATCGGACGTTTCGCGCCGTATTCGGAGGAGCGCGAGCAGTTCGCACTGTCGCTCTATGGCACCAGCGAGACGCTGAAGGTCGACGGCGAGGGCCGCGTGGTCTTGAGCGAGAACCTCAAGCGGCATGCCGGCATCACCGATCAGGTGGCCTTTGTCGGCCTTGGTCACAAGTTTCAGATCTGGGAGCCCGGCCGGTTCCAGAACGAGCTCGCGGAGGCCACCCAAAAGGTGCGCGCGCTCAAGGCCGAGCTTGGTTCCCAGGGGGCAGCGCGCAACGCGCTTGGAGCACGGGAATGACGGCGGGCGGCGGCGGCTCTCGAGCTGTCGCAGGCGGACCGGCCCCACACATTCCCGTGCTCGGTCGCCCAGCGCTCGACCTGCTCAACATTCGTGACGGCGGCATCTATATCGACGGCACCTTCGGCGCCGGCGGCTATAGCCGCGCCATGCTGGCGGCGGCTGATTGCAGAGTCATCGCCATCGACCGCGATCCGCAGGCGATCGCTTCAGGGCAGACGCTGGTGGACACCGCCGGCGGGCGGCTGACGCTGGTCGAGGATCGCTTTTCCAATCTCGACGCGGTCGCGCATGCGGCCGGCCACGACGCCGTCGACGGCGTGGTGCTCGATGTCGGCGTCTCCTCCATGCAGATCGACCAGCCCGCGCGCGGCTTCTCATTCCGCCAGGACGGTCCGCTCGACATGCGCATGAGCGGACAGGGCGCGCGCGCCGCGGACGTCGTCAATGGGGCCGACGAGCGCGATCTCGCCAACATCATCTACCTGCTCGGCGAGGAGCGTCATTCGCGCGCCGTCGCACGCGCCATCGTCAAGGCGCGCGCCGAGGCGCCCATCGTCACGACCGGCGCGCTCGCCGATATCGTCGCCTCCGTGGTGCGCGCGCGCCCGGGCGATATCCATCCGGCCACGCGCACGTTCCAGGCCCTGCGCATTTTCGTGAACGACGAACTGGGTGAACTCACCGCCGCGCTCGCCGCCGCCGAACGCATCCTGAAAGCGGGTGGCCGACTGGTGGTGGTGTCGTTCCATTCGCTCGAGGACCGCATCGTCAAATCGTTCCTGACTGAACGCAGCAGCGCCGGCGGCGGCTCGCGCCACGCGCCGGAAATCAAACGGCCGGCGCCGAGCTTCCGTCTTCTCACCAAGCGGCCGATCGTTGCCGATGACGAGGAAGTGGCGCGCAATTCGCGCGCCCGTTCCGCCAAGCTGCGCGCCGCCGAACGCACCGAGGCGCCGGCGCAGGCAGGCGACCTGTCCGCCTTGTTGCCGCGCCTGCCGGCGCTGGCCGATGTCGTGCGGGGGCGTTGAACCATGCGTCTCCTCAACATCCTGCTCATCGCCGTGCTGATCATTTCCGCTTCGGTGGTCTACAAGATCAAGTTCGATTCCACGCTGCAGGCCGGGAAGGTCGACAGGTTGCGCAACGAATTGCGCCACGAACGCAACGCCATCGCCACCTTGCGCGCAGAATGGGCCAAACTCGACACGCCGAGCCGCATCCAGGCGCTGGCCGACCGCTTCCTGCCGCAGTTGCAACCGGCCAAGCCGACGCAATTCAGCAATTTCGACGATCTGCCCGCGCGTCCGCCGGCGTTGCCGCCGCCAGCGAACGGCGATGCGCTCAGCACCATGGCGGGGTCCTCCAATTCTGACATGACCGGCAGCGTGCCGGCGAAACGGTGACGCCATGTCCTTCGCGCCTGCCGTTCGACAAACCGAGAGCCGCTGGCAAAGCTTTAAGCGCTCGATGCTGTATGGCCGCGACGTCGATCGCAACGTCAAGGCCAAGGCGCGGCTCATTCTGGCCATCGTGGTCTTCGCCGGCATCTACACGGTGATCGGGCTGCGGCTCGTCATGTTCGCGATCGCCAGCAATGCCCACGGCACGCACCACACCTTCGCGCAGGACGCCGTCGCCACCGCGCGGCCCGACATCCTCGACCGCAACGGCCAGATCCTCGCCACCGACGTGAAGTCGCCCTCGCTCTATGCCGAGCCGCGCAAGATCATCGACGTGGAGGAGGCGGTCGAACTGCTCACCGCCACGCTGCCCGATCTCGACGCCAAGGAACTGCGCGAGCGCCTGTCGTCGAAGCGCGGCTTCGTCTGGCTCAGGCGTGAAATCACGCCGGTCCAGCAGCGCGAGATCTACCGTCTCGGCCTTCCCGGCATCGGCTTCCTGACCGAGAACAAGCGCGTCTATCCCAACGGCACGACCGTCTCGCAGCCGATCGGGCTGGTGAACATCGACAACCAGGGCATCGCCGGCATCGAGAAATGGCTGGACGGGCAGGGGCTCGCCGCGCTGCACATGGCGGGGCTGGCCACCGACCGCTTGCAGCGTCCGGTCCGGCTGTCGCTCGATCTGCGTGTGCAATGGGCGCTGCATGACGAGCTCGCCAAGGCGAAGGAGCATTTCAAGGCCAAGGCCGCCGCCGGCGTGGTGCTCAATGTCAACACCGGCGAGGTCGTCGCCCTGGTGTCGGAGCCCGACTACAACCCCAACAATCCGCGCGAAGCCAACGATCCCACCCGCATCAACCGGATGACCACCGGCGTTTATGAGATGGGCTCGACCTTCAAGGTGCTGACGGTGGCGATGGGGCTCGATTCCGGCAAGATGACGCTGGGCTCGACCTTCGATGCGCGCCAGCCGCTGCACTTCGGGCGCTTCGCGATCCACGATTACGAGCCGCAGCACCGTTTCCTCTCGATCCCGGAAATCTTCACCTATTCGTCCAATATCGGCGCCGCGCGCATGGCGCTCTCGCTCGGCGTTCCCTACCATCAGGCCTTCCTGAAGAAGATGGGCCAGCTCGACCGCATGCGCACCGAATTGCCGGAAAGCGCCGAGCCGCTGGTGCCCAAGCGCTGGGCCGACATCAACACCGCCACCATCGCCTTCGGCCATGGCCTGTCGGTGGCGCCGTTGCAGGCGGCCATGGGCGTCGCGGCTTGCCTCAATGGCGGGCTCTTGATCACGCCGACCTTTCTCAAGCGCGACCGCGCCGAGGCGCTGCAGGTCGCCAAGCATGTTCTCAATCCGTCGACCAGCGTGAAGATGCGCTATCTGATGCGGCTCAACGCCGAGAAGGGCACCGGCACCTTCGCCAACGTTCCGGGCTACTATGTCGGCGGCAAGACCGGCACGGCCGAGAAGGTGATCAACGGCCGTTACGCCAAGCACCGGCTGATGACCGACTTCATGGCCATCCTGCCGGCCGACCAGCCGCGCTATCTCTTGCTGATCATGCTGGACGAGCCGCAGGCGGTGGAAGGCACGCATGGTTTCGCCACCGCCGGCTGGAATGCCGGGCCGACCGCGGGCAAGGTGATCAAGCGGATCGCACCGCTGCTCGATATCGAACCGCGTTTCAATCTGCCGGACGCCGATCATCTGATCCTGGCCAAGACGGTTTCTTCCAATACCTCCCCCTAAAAGGGGAGGTCGGTCGCCGAAGCGTAGCGAAGGCGATCGGGTGGGGGTCGATTGCGACTTGCCTCATTTCAGTGCTTGTGAGACCCCCTCCCTGACCCTCCCTCTTGCAGGGGGAGGGAATGCAGAGGCTGAGACTTAACCGCCGATGAAACTCGCCGCGTTGCCGCTGGAGAATGCCCGCTACGAGCCGCGCTTTGCGGGGCTCGAACTCTCCGGCATTGCCGCCGACAGCCGCAAGGTGAAGCCGGGTAACCTGTTTGTCGCCGTGCCGGGCAGCAAGGCCGATGGTCTTGCTTTCGTGCCGCAGGCGCTGGCCGCGGGTGCCGCCGCTGTCATGGCTGAGCGCGCGCCCGACCTGCCGGCCGGCGTCGCTTTCATCCAGGTCGCCGATGTGCGCCGCGCGCTGGCGCTTTGCGCCGCTGCATTCTTCCCGCGCCAGCCGGGCATGATCGCCGCCGTCACCGGCACCAGCGGCAAGACCTCGGTCGCCGCCTTCACCCGGCAAATCTGGGCGGTGCTCGGCCACGACGCCGCCAGCCTCGGCACTATCGGTGTGGTCTCGCCGCGCGGCGAGCAATACGGCTCGCTCACCACGCCCGATCCGATCGAACTGCATCGCACGCTCGATCAACTGGCGGGCGAGGGCGTCACCCATCTGGCGCTGGAAGCGTCCTCGCATGGGCTCGACCAGCGCCGGCTCGACGGCGTGCGCGTTGCGATCGGCGCCTTCACCAATCTGTCGCGCGATCATCTCGATTATCATCCGACCATCGAGGCCTATCTCGCCGCCAAGATCCGCCTGTTCGATACGCTGATGCAGCCGGGCGGGCGCGCGGTGATCGGCATCGACGACTGCTATGCCGGCCAGGTGGTCGATGCCGCGAAGAAACGCGGCCTCACGCTCATGACCGTCGGGGTGCACGGCGACGACATCAAGCTTGTCGGCGGCGCCATCGACGGCTTTGCGCAGCGGGTGACGCTGGCCTACGGCGGCCGCGAATACACCATCAAACTGCCCTTGGTCGGCGCCTTCCAGGTGCAGAATGCCGCGCTTGCCGCCGGCATCGTCATTGCGAGCGGCGGCGATCCGGCGCGCGTCTTCGCCGCGCTCGAAAACTTGCAGGGCGCCAAGGGCCGGCTCGAACTGGCGGGCACACGCAACGGCGCGCCGATCTTCATCGACTATGCGCACAAGCCGGACGCGTTGAAGAAGGCGCTGGAAGCGTTGCGTCCTTACGCGCGCGGCAAGCTGATCGTGGTGTTCGGCGCCGGCGGCGACCGCGATACGGGCAAGCGTCCGCTCATGGGCCGTATCGCGGCGGAGGGCGCGGACCGCGTCATTGTCACCGACGACAACCCGCGCAGCGAGAAGCCGGAAGCGATCCGCGCGGCGATCCTCGCCGCTGCGCCCGGCGCCGCCGAGATCGGCGACCGCGGCGAAGCGATCCGCACGGCCATCGCCGGATTGAAAGCCGGCGACGTCCTGCTGATTGCCGGCAAGGGCCATGAAACCGGCCAAATCCTCAGCGACCGGGTGCTGCCGTTTTCCGACCACGAGGCGGTGGCGGCCGCACTTAAGGGGGAGATGGCATGAATCCAATTTTTGTCATTCCGGAGCGCCGCGCAGCGGCGAACCCGGAATCCATACACCGCAGCGGGGGTTATGGATTCCGGGTCCGCGCCTTCGGCGCGTCCCGGAATGACATGCGAAAAGATGGCCACTCCGCATGACCGCCCTCTGGACCCTCGACGCCATGGCCGCTGTCATGAAGGCGGAAAAATCGCGGCCGCCACCGGCGGCGATCGACGGCATCTCCATCGACAGCCGCACGCTCGCGCGCGGCGATGCCTTCTTCGCCATCCAGGGCGACAACCGCGACGGCCATGAGTTTGTCGACGCCGCGCTGAAAGCCGGCGCCGGCCTTGCCGTCGTCGCGCGGGCGCAGCGCGCGCGCTTTGCCGACGACGCGCCGCTGCTCATTGTCGACGACGTACTGGACGGCTTGCGCGCGCTGGCCGCTGCCGCCCGCGCCCGCACGCAGGCCAGGGTGATCGCCGTCACCGGCTCGGTCGGCAAGACCAGCACCAAGGAGGCGCTGCGCCTGGCGCTCTCCGCCGACGGCGCCACGCATGCGTCGGATGCCTCCTACAACAATCACTGGGGCGTACCGTTATCCTTGGCCAGGTGTCCGGCCGATGTGAAATACGCCGTATTCGAAATCGGCATGAACCATGCCGGCGAGATCACGCCGCTCACCAAGCTCACGCGGCCGCATGTGGCCATCGTCACCGCGATCGAGCCGGTGCATCTGGAATATTTCGGCTCGCTCGAGAAGATCGCCGACGCCAAGGCCGAGATCTTCCTCGGCATCGAACCGGGCGGCGCTGCCGTGCTCAACCAGGACAATGAGCAATATGCCCGGCTGCGGCGCGCGGCCAAGGCAGCCGGCGTGCAGCGCATCGTGACCTTCGGCGAACATGCGCGCGCCGATGCGTGCCTAAAGCGTTGCGCCTTGCAGGCCGATTGTTCGACCGTGCAAGCGCGCATCCTCGGGCAGGATGTCACGTACAAACTGGGCGCGCCCGGCCGCCATCTGGTGCTCAATTCGCTCGCCGTACTGGCGGCCTGCGTGCTCGCCGGCGCCGATCTGGCCTTGGCAGCGCTGGCGCTCGCCAAATTCAAGCCGGCCGCCGGCCGCGGCACCCGCATCGCCCTGAAACTGCCGGGCGGCAACACGCTGCTGATCGACGAGAGCTACAACGCCAATCCGGCCTCGATGGCGGCCGCCATCGCCTTGCTCGGCCAGGCGCCGGTCGGCCCGCAGGGTCGCCGCATCGCCGTGCTCGGCGACATGCTCGAACTGGGGCCGCAGGGCCCGGACCTGCATCGCGGTTTGAGCGATGCGATCGCCGCCGCCAAGATCGATTCTGTGTATTGCTCCGGGCCTTTAATGCGCCATTTATGGGAGGCTCTTCCCTCTGCTGTCCGGGGCGGCTATGCCGAAAGCGCGGCGGCGCTGGAGCCGACCGTGCTCGGCGCTGTGCATGCCGGTGACGCGGTGATGGTCAAAGGCTCGCTCGGCTCTAAGATGGGACCGATCGTCAAGGCGCTCGAACGCCAATATCCCAGGCGGGACACACTCGAACAGGCGGCGGCTGGCTGAGGATTGCAACGGATGTTCTACTGGCTGACCGAGCTTTCGGACAAAGTCTCCTTTCTCAACGTCTTCCGCTACATCACCTTCCGCACCGGTGGCGCCATCGTCACCGCGCTGTTGTTCGTGTTCCTGTTCGGCGGGCCGATGATCGACCTGTTGCGGGTGAAGCAGGGCAAGGGTCAGCCGATCCGGCTCGACGGCCCGCAGTCGCATCTCATCACCAAGAAGGGCACGCCCACCATGGGCGGGCTGATGATCCTGTCCGGCCTGGTGGTCGCCACCGTGCTGTGGGCCAATCCGGCCAATCCCTATGTCTGGATCGTGCTCGGCGTCACGCTCGCCTTCGGTGCGATCGGTTTCTATGACGATTATCTGAAGGTGACCAAGCAGACCCATGCCGGCTTTGCCGGCCGCACCCGGCTCATGGCCGAGGCGGCGATCACCATCGTCGCCTGCACGCTGCTCATGCATCTCGGCAAGCCGCCGATCGCGAGCTCGCTGGTGTTTCCGTTCATCAAGGAACTGGTGGTCAATCTCGGCTGGGGCTTCGTGCTGTTCGGCGCCTTTGTGATCGTCGGCGCCGGCAATGCGGTCAACCTGACCGATGGGCTCGACGGGCTCGCCATCGTGCCGGTGATGATCGCGGCGGCGAGCTTCGGGCTGATCTCTTATCTCGCCGGCAACCTGGTGTTCGCCGACTATCTGCAGATTCATTATATCGCCGGCACCGGCGAATTATCGGTGCTGTGCGGCGCGGTGATCGGCGCCGGCCTCGGCTTCCTCTGGTTCAACGCGCCGCCCGCCTCGATCTTCATGGGCGACACCGGTTCGCTCTCGCTCGGCGGGCTGCTCGGCACCGTCGCGGTCGCCGTCAAGCACGAGATCGTGCTGGCCATCATCGGCGGCCTGTTCGTACTGGAAGCGGTATCGGTGATCGTGCAGGTGGTCTCCTTCAAGCTGACCGGCAAGCGCGTGTTCAAGATGGCGCCGATCCATCATCACTTCGAGCAGCTCGGCTGGACCGAGCCGCAGATCGTGATCCGTTTCTGGATCGTGGCGGTGGTGCTGGCGCTGGCCGGCCTCGCGAGCCTGAAGCTGCGATGAAAAATTCTCTGTCATTCCGGGGCGCCGCGAAGCGGCGAACCCGGAATCCATACGCCGCAGCAGGGATTATGGATTCCGGGTCCGGCCCACCGATCTCGGGTAAACCCGAGATCGGCATCTTAACTGGCCCAGATCGGCTAAAGCCGATCTGGGTGGGCCGTCCCGGAATGACGGATGTTTTGCCATGATCCCGGTCACCACCTTCGCCGGTAGGAAAGTCGCGGTCTTCGGCCTCGGCAAGTCCGGACTGTTGTCGGCCGGCGCGCTGATCAAAGGCGGTGCCGAGGTTGTCGTTTTCGACGACAACGAAAAAAGCGTCGCCGAGGCGCGAGGCGCCGGCCTGCATTGCCAGGACCTGCGCGAACTCGACTGGTCGCAAATTGCGGCCTTGGTGCTGGCGCCGGGCGTGCCGCTCACCCATCCGGCGCCGCATTGGTCGGTGCAACTCGCCCGCAAGGCCGATGTCGAAGTGATCGGCGACATCGAGCTGTTCTGCCGCGAGCGCGCCCGATCCGGCGCCGATTGTCCGCTGGTCGCCGTCACCGGCACCAACGGCAAATCGACCACCACCGCGCTCACCGCTCATCTCATCGCCAGCGCCGGCCGCGACGTGCAGATGGGCGGCAATATCGGCGTGCCGGTGCTGGCGCTCGAACCCTTCGCGCCCGGCCGCGTCTATGTGCTGGAAGTCTCCTCCTACCAGATCGATCTCGCGCCCTCGCTGCACGCGACCGTCGGCATCCTGCTCAACGTGACGGAAGACCATCTCGACCGTCACGGCACCATGGAGAACTATGCCGCCATCAAGGCGCTGGTGCCGGCCGGCATCGAGGCGGGCGGCACCGCAGTGATCGGCGTCGACGACCGCTATACGCGCGCCGCCGCCGAGCGCATCGCACGCGCCGGCAAAAAGCTGGAACGCGTCTCGGTGCTGGCGCCGCTGCGCGAGGGTTATTACGCGGAGGGGACGCGCATCCTGCGCGCCTCCGGCGGCCGGGCGCATGCGGTGGTGCAGCTTGCCGGCATCGGCAGCTTGCGCGGCGCCCACAACGCGCAGAACGCGGCTTGTGCAATGGCGGCCTGCGTCGCGCTCGGCCTCGATTGGCCGACCATCCAGAAGGGGCTGATCAGCTTTCCCGGGCTCGCCCATCGCATGCAGCAGGTCGGCCGCAAGGGCAAAGTGCTGTTCGTCAACGATTCGAAGGCGACCAATGCCGACAGCGCCGCCAAGGCGCTCGGCAGCTTCCCCGATATTTTCTGGATTGCCGGCGGCAAGCCGAAGACCGGCGGCATCGAAAGCCTTGCCGAGTTCTTCCCGCGCATCCGCAAGGCCTACCTGATTGGCGAGGCGGCGCAGGAATTCGCGAAGACGCTCGACGGCAAGGTGCCTTACGAGATCAGCGCGGTGCTATCGGCCGCGCTCGAGGCCGCCGCGCGCGACGCCGAAGCCTCCGACGCCAAGGAGCCGGTGGTGCTGCTGTCGCCGGCCTGCGCCAGCTTCGACCAGTATCCGAATTTCGAAGTGCGCGGGAAAGCGTTCGCCGACCTGGTGCGGGCGATGCCGGGGGTGAGTTCACCGGCCACGCAATAGCCTCGCTTTCGCCTGCCCCTCCAGGGGACGGTAAAGGCGCTGCAATGCGCACTTTTCACACCGTTAATGCTTCGTAAACCGTGACGCGTCAGCTTGGCGGGCGGACGGGGAAGGTCATGATCACGCGCGCGCATCGCACGCCGTTCGGCGAATGGTGGTGGACGGTCGACAAGCTCACGCTCGCCGCGATCGGCGCGCTGATGCTGGCCGGCGTGGTGCTGTCATTGGCGGCAAGCCCGCCGGTCGCCGGCCGGCTCGGCCTCGACCCCTTCTTCTTCGTCGACCGCCACATTCTCTATCTGCTCGTCTCCATCGCATTGATGCTGGGCGTCTCCTTCCTCACGCCGCGCCAGATCCGCCGCCTCGCTATCATTGTCTTCGCGGTGAGCCTGGTGCTGGCGGCACTGACGCCGGAGTTCGGCCCCGAGATCAAGGGCGCGCGGCGCTGGCTGATCATCTTCGGCGTCAACGTGCAGCCCTCCGAATTCATCAAACCGGCCTTCGTCATTTTGATCGCCTGGCTGTTTGCGGAATCGGCGCGCCGCCCCGACATGCCGACCAACACCATCGCGCTTACGCTGCTGATCGTGGTGGTGGCGCTCTTGGTGCTGCAGCCCGACTTCGGCCAGACCATGCTGGTGGCGATGGTGTGGAGCGCGCTGTTCTTCATGGCGGGCATGCGGCTGATCTGGGTCGGCGGTATTGCCGCGCTCAGCGGCGCCGGCCTGACTGTCGCCTATTACACCGTGCCGCACGTCACGCGGCGCATTCAGCACTTCCTGCATCCGGCTTCCGGCGACTCTTACAATATTGACATCGCCACCGAGAGCTTTCTGCGCGGCGGTTGGTTCGGCCGCGGCCCCGGCGAGGGCACCGTCAAGCGCATCCTGCCGGAGAGCCATACCGATTTCGTGTTCGCGGTGGCCGGTGAGGAATTCGGCGTGGCGCTCTGCCTGGTGCTGGTGGCGCTATTCGCCTTCATCGTGATCCGTTCGCTGATCCGGGCGCTGCGCAACGAGGATCTGTTCGCGCGCTTTGCCGCCTCCGGATTAGCCATTCTGTTCGGCACGCAGGCGGCCATCAATGTGGCGGTCAATCTGCGGCTGATTCCGGCCAAGGGCATGACGCTGCCGTTCATCTCCTATGGCGGCTCGTCGATGATCTCGCTCGCCTATGCGGTCGGCATGATGCTGGCGCTCACTCGCGAGCAGCCGCACGCGGCCATGCTGGAGGCGCCTGCCGACGAGCCTGCGCCGGCCGCGAGCGCGGCTTGATCCGATTTGCGGCTTTCATGTCGTTCGTCATGGCCGGACTAGTTCCGGCCATCCACGAATGCCTTCGTTGATGCTAAGACGTGGATGCCCGGCACAAGGCCGGGCATGACGGCGGAGAGCCCATGCCGGCAGGCGAAAAATCCAGCAAGCTTGCGCTGCTTTGCGCCGGCGGCACCGGCGGCCATCTGTTTCCGGCCGAGGCGCTGGCGATCGCGCTTGCGAAGCGCGGCGTCACCGTCGATCTCGCCACCGACACCCGCGCCGCCCATTTCAAATTTCCTGCCCGCGCCGTGCATCTCATTCCAAGCGCGACGGTGCGGGGGCGCGATCCGCTCTCGCTCGCGCGCACCGTCGCGCTGCTGGCGCGCGGCACGCTCAAGGCCTGGATGCTGATCGGGCGCATCCGCCCGGCGGTGGTGGTCGGCTTCGGCGGTTATCCGACCGTGCCGCCGCTGTTGGCGGCAAGCTGGCGCGGCGTTCCCACCGTGCTGCATGAGCAGAACGGCGTCATGGGCCGCGCCAACCGGCTGCTGGCGTCGCGCGTGACGCAAATCGCCACCGGCTTTCCGACGCTGACCAATCTCGATGCGCGGCTGCAGAACAAAGTCGCCTTCACCGGCAATCCGGTGCGCCCGCAGGTGATCGAGGCCGCCGCCACGCCCTATGCGCAGCCGGCGCCGGACGGCCTTCTGCATCTCCTGGTGTTCGGCGGCAGCCAGGGCGCCCATGTGATGGCCGAGATCGTGCCGGCGGCGTTCGAACGGCTGGCGCCGGAATTACGCGCGCGCCTGCGCGTCGTGCAGCAGGCGCGCGCCGAAGATCTCGAAGCGGTGCAAAGCGCCTATGCACGGCTTGGGGTCAAAGCCGACTGCGCGCCGTTCTTCAGCGATTTGCCGAAGCGCATGGCGGCGGCGCATCTGATCGTCTCACGCTCGGGCGCATCGACCGTGGCCGAACTCGCCGCCATCGGCCGCCCCGCCATCCTGGTGCCGCTACCGCATGCGCTCGATCAGGACCAGGCCGCCAATGCCGGCATGCTGGAAGCAGCCGGCGGGGCGCTGCGCCTGATGCAGCGCGATTTCACGCCCGAGCGGTTGGCTGCCGAGATCGCGCAGCTGGCTGCGGAGCCTGGACGACTCACGCGCATGGCAGCGTCTGCCAAATCGACCGGCACGCTCAACGCGGCCGAACAACTCGCCGATGTGGTGATGGAGACGGCGCGTCTGTGAAGTTCGCTCACGAACTACAAACAAATTTGTTAGTTGTGGCCAATCGGCAACGCCGAACCGCGAAGCGCGACTATGCGA
>JAKAMD010000326.1 GCA_021823875.1 Pseudomonadota bacterium
GGGACAAGACCATGCTGACCCAGGTGTTCACCAACCTGATCGAAAACGCCATGACCCATTCTCCGCCCGGCAGCCCGATAGAAGTTCGGCTCGCTCAAACAGCCGACGAGGCGATCGCATCGGTCAGCGACCGCGGGCCGGGTATTCCTGTAGCGGAACGAGAGCGTGTCTTCCGGCGCTTTTATCGCCTTGAACGGAGTCGGTCCACACCTGGAAGCGGTCTCGGATTGTCATTGGCAGGAGCAATTGTCAAATATCATGGTGCGAAAATCGCGCTGATCAATAACGATCCTGGTCTGCGGGTTGAAATTGCGTTCGAAAATATGTCGAGCCGCGCGACGAGGTAGTCGTGTCCTTGCCCAGCAAGGTGAGGAAATTGATCGCTCCTCATCAGTTTGGGGCCAAGACTGGCGGTAGAGCCGGGCGCGGCCACCGATTTTCTTTGCCTGTTTTCAGCGCCGCAGCATCCGGTTGAACGTACGGATTTGCGCCGGCTGGTTGACGCACGAGATATTCCGCGTCGAGCTTGATTGCGATATGGCTCATAGTCTTTGCCAGGGGCTTATGTTCGGATTGGCCCGCTTTCTGTCGGCGAAATCACGAAGCGGAGCCTTCAGATTAGACACAGGCAGCCCTGCCAGACTCAGATAATGCTGACGCACCGGAAGGTGACAGTCGGAGTGTTCATTGCTCAGGTGCGGCCGTGGTCCTATCAACCCGCATTTTCAAGATCTCAAAGATGTCGGTCGCACCGCCCGGTGCCCGAAAGCATTCTTTCTTGAGCAGTTGAAACAGAAATTGGGCGACGTCAGTCTGCACAACCTGAATTGCGATTGTCTAATCTGCTTCGGCCGTGGTCGTCCGAAAGAAGGTGTTGGTCGGGTCACCGACTCACCGTGATCAACTGACCCTGCGGCGGAACAGCCATCCGGCCGCTGTCAGCGTGACCGCGCCGATAGCGGCCATCGGCCAGAGCTGCGATACCAGCGATTGCAGGCTGGCGCCTTCCAGAAAGACGGAGCGTACGATGACCAGGAAGTAGCGCATCGGATTGATTAATGTAAGGTCCTGGACCCAAATCGGCATGTTGGCGATCGGCGTGGCAAAGCCGGAAAGAATGATCGAGGGTACCATGAACAGGAAGGCTCCGAGCAGAGCCTGCTGCTGCGTAAGCGCCAGCGCCGAGATCATCAAGCCGAGCCCGGTGACGGCGATGATGAACAGGAAAAGACCGACGTAAAGTGGCAGAAGGCCGCCGCGTAGGGGAATATCAAACCACCACACCGTCGCAGCCACGATCACGGAGGCCTCTACAGTGCCGATCAAGAGTCCTGGCAGGCTCTTGCCCAGCAGAATGTCGACCGGACGCAGCGGCGTGACCAGGAGCTGGTCGAAGGTGCCCATCTCGCGTTCCCGCGCAATCGAAAGCCCAACCACCAGGAGCGTAATGACCTGCGTGAGCAGCACGATGATGCCCGGAATGATGAACCAGTGCGAATCGAGCGTCGAATTGTAGCGTGCCCGCTCGATCAGCACGGCAGGGGGCGCGGGTCCGCCATGCGCGGCGTTCCAGGCCAGCGCGAAATCGCTCAGGATCGTGTTGGCATAGCCGAGGGTCAGCAGTGCGGTGTTGGAATTGCGACCGTCGACGATCACTTGCACTGGCGCCGGCTTGCCGGTCAGCAGCGCGCGGGTAAAGCGGCGATCTATCACCACGACCATCTCAACCTGTCGCGAATCAATCAGCTCGTCGATCCGACGGCCGCTGCGCAGCCAATCGACGATGTGGAAAGCCGGGGCGCCGGAGAAATGCGCCACCAGCTCGCGCGAAGCTGCGCTGTGATCCTGATTGTAGATGGCCATCGGCACGGCGTTGAGATCGAACGTAGCGGCATAGCCGAACACCATCAACTGAATCAGCGGCGGACCGATCAGGACAGAACGGCTCTTGGCGTCCTTCAGTACTGCCAGAAGTTCCTTCACGATCAGCGCGAGCACCTGCTGCCACATCGTGTTCAGTCCAGCCGCTTGCGGGCGGTCGCCCGCGCCGCACCCAAGAAGAAAACCGCCATCACCGCCAGGGCTACAGTGTTGGGCAGCACGATTGACCAGACGTCTCCGGCCAGAAACTCAGATTGCAGGATGGAGACGAAGTAGCGGGCGGCGACAATATGGGTGATGACCTGAACTGGCGCCGGCATGCTGTCGATATCGAATACGAATCCGGAGAGGATGAAGGCAGGAAGGAAGGCTGTGATGATCGCGATCTGGCCGGCCACGAACTGGTTGCGCGCAACCCCTGAGATCAGAAGCCCCATGCCCAGCGCTGCCAGCATGAAGAGGGCTGAAGTGCCCGTCAGCACCGGCAGGGAGCCGTGCAGCGGGACGCCGAACAGGAACACCGCGATCGCCACCGAGGCGGCCATGCCGCACATGCCGAGCAGGAAATAGGGCACAAGCTTGGCCAGCAGAATCTCATGCATGGAAACCCGCGTCACCATCAGCGCTTCCATGGTGCCGCGCTCCCATTCACGCGCGATCACCAGAGCAGTGAGGAGCGCGCCGGTCAGCGTCATGATCACTGCGATCAAGCCGGGAATGAGATAGTTCCGGCTGCTCACTGCGGGGTTGAAGCGGACCCGGGCCTCCGCAGAGATCGGCAGCGGTGGCGCCCGGCCGGCGGCGCCGGCCTGTGCCACCAGCCAGGTGGCCCAGAGCTGCTGCACATAACCTTCGATGAGGCGCGCATCGTTGGCGTCGACTCCGTTGACGATGACACCGATCGGCGATGCGCCCTCAGTATTGGCCCGACGCGTGAAGTTGCCCTGCAGCCACACGATACCTTCGACCTCGCGCGCCGTCATCGCGGCTTCGGCCTCATGGATGTTGAGGAAGAGACGAGGGCGGAAGAAGGGCGAGCGTTCGAACCGGCTGGTGAAACTCGCCGTCAGCGTTGTGGGATGCTCCACCACCAGTGCCAGCGGGACGTTGCGCGCGTCCAGCGAGACGCCATAGCCGAAGATGAACAACAGCACTGCGGGCAGCACGAAGGCGATGGCGATGGCCGAGGGATCGCGCAGAATCTGCAAGAACTCCTTCCGCAGCAAACCGCGCAGGCGCCGGAGGGCTAGGCTGTTCACGCGACCTCCCTTTTTGCTGTATCTGCCTCGATGACGGCGATGAAGGCATCTTCCATGCTCGGGTCGGGCAAGGCCGGCGTGCGTGCCGCGGCCTTGATCTGGTCCGGCTCGCCGATGGTCAGGATGCGGCCCTGCGCACAGATCGCCAGGCGGTCGCAGTATTCGGCCTCCTCCATGAAGTGCGTCGTGACGAGCACCGTCACACCGCTTTCCGCCAGCGCGTTAATGCGCCGCCAGAACTCGCGCCGGGCCAGGGGATCGACGCCGGAGGTCGGTTCGTCCAGGAATAGAATTTCCGGTTCGTGCATCAGCGCCGAGGCCAGTGCCAGGCGCTGCTTGAAGCCGAGCGGCAGGTCGCGCGCCGTGGCGCTGCGCATCGAGCCGAGGCCGAATTCGGCTTTGGCCCATTCGATGCGTTGACGCTGCCGTTCGCCGGACAGCCCGTAGACGCTACTGAAGAAGCGCAGATTCTGCGTCACCGACAGATCACCGTAGAGCGAGAATTTCTGCGCCATGTAACCGATTCGGCGCCGCGCCCGCGCCGCGGCACGGCGAAGATCATAGCCCGCCACCCGCAAACTGCCGCCGGACGGTGGCAGCAGACCGCACAACATGCGGAAGGTGGTGGACTTGCCGGCACCGTTGGCGCCCAAGAGGCCGAAGATTTCGCCACGCGATACCGCGAAGTTCATGTCATTGACGGCAACAAAGTCGCCGAAGCGGCGGGTGAGATGCTTGACCTCGATAATGTTTTCGTGGCCCTGCGCGGTTGCCGCGAGTGGTGCCGGTCGTGCGCTATCGGCCGGTGCGGCCGGGATCGTCACGCGCATCCGCGCCACGAAACTGTCCTCAAAGCGCGGCGGGGTAGCAGACACGCGGAGGTCGGGGACTTCCGCTTCCAGCTGCGACAGCGCCGGCGGCGCGGCGGCTGCCGTCACCACGCGCACATAGCTACCCTGAATGACGGCGTCGATGAGACCCGGCGCGCGCGACAGCCGTTCCTGCAGGCGCCGGCGCCCGATGCTTGCGGCTACGGCGTAGCTGCGTCCGGTCATTTCGGCGGTGAAGGAAGCCGGCGGACCGCTGCCTAGCAGCCGGCCGTCATGGAGCAAGAGCACATTGTGGCAGCGTTCGGCCTCGTCCAGATAGGC
>JAKAMD010000327.1 GCA_021823875.1 Pseudomonadota bacterium
ATCGCTGCCGTCCCAAGGCAGGTAGCGCGGCGAATAGAGGATAAGTTCATGTCCAATCAGCCGCGAAGCATAGTTGCGCGCCGAATAATAATCGTTGGACCGCAGCTGATAGGCGTCATCGAAAGCCAGATGCCCGCTGGTGTCGAGATGAAAACGATCGATTTGTGTGCCGCCACGCGAATAGCTGTAACCGATCACGACGATGCGGTTGTCCGCGATCAACATCTCGTCATACCAGTCGCCGCTGGCATCGACACCGGGTGGATAGGCATTGATGGAATCCACCGGGCGCATTCCGCCGCCGTGAAGCGACACCGTGAACAGACGCCCGCGCCGCAGGATCACCAGCACATTCCCGTGCAGCTTGACGATATCGCCTTCATCGACGCCAGCCACTTGATTGTTGGTGATCGAACCTTCGACGGCGGCCTTTGCGCCCGCCGCGACCATCGCCGCGGGAGCGGGGGGCGGCATCGCGGCGGTCATGCCGCTTCCGGCTGTCGGCAACGGCGGGGCCGGAGGGGGCGGTGGCTGGGGGTGATGCTTTTCGAGGTACCGCCGCAATTCGGCGTCGGACTGGAACGCGGTTAGCGTCGCATGGTGAGCGGCCACACGCGGCCCGGCAGCATGATCTGCGGCGAACGACGGGGCGCCGGCGCCGAACAACGATGTCGCCAAGATTATCGCGCCGATCACATATTTTAGCTGTCTCATCAGAGGTTCCCCCGGGGCTGGCCTTCAGCAGCAACGCTGGGACTGCCTCGTAGCTACGGTATGATGGAAACCCGTCAGATCGAAGGGCTTGGAGCGCAATCGTATAACAATGATAGTCACAAATAGCCCCGGACGACCCCGCCATCGGCCGCGGACTTCTGTTCGGCACATATCTATCTGACTGGCGGCGCGCCACTGAGTGTGTTTCAGTGTCCGAAAGTTCGTCTTTATTGATCTCTATCCGCACACAAATCGCACACGCCGACTTTCAATCTTCTGTCGGAATTGAAAAAGCTGTCCACTCCATCATCGGGGCCGTGCAGAATTTATGTGCTTGATATTGCGGCATTATTTCGACATATCCCATGGGCGTAGAGGGCGACGCTCACACGCATTTTCGTACTCGAAAATACGACGGTTTTCCCGTATTTCGATGTCTCAGTGTGCTGGATTTGTGCACGAGAAGAGCACGGCGATGGCTACGATTAGACAATTACCATCCGGTCACTGGCAGGTTCAAATTCGCCGGAAGGGACGCAAGGTAAACGAGACTTTTATTCGCCACTATCATTCTCCCGAGGCACCGAGGGAATCGCGTCTCGGCCCTTACGCAAAGCCAAGATCGACCGCCGAAATCGCGGGCTTCCGGCGTCCACCAATTCCGCTTCCTGCAAATGCGATTACTTTAAACCGCCACAAGCCTCTGCTGCACAGGTGCTTTCGAGATTTTCATGGGCGGCTAATCCGTCGCGCTGGCAATGCCCTGCAGCCTTGCCAGGTCCTTCAGCACGACGATGCCGCGGTGCTCCTCGATGAGCCCTTCGCGCTGCCATTTGCGCAGCAGCCGATTGACGCTCTCGCGCGTGACGTTCATGTGCGCGGCCAGCTCGTGATGCGGCAGCGAGACGGCGAGCCGCCGGCCGCTGGGCGTGTCGTATCCGAACGATCGCGACAGGAGCAGCAGCCGCTTAGCCAGGCGCTTGGTCAGGTCAAGGAACGCTGAATCTTCATAGCTTTCCGCTAGCCAGCGCGCGCGTTCGCACACGGCAGCGAGCATCTGCAGCATCATGTCGGGATGGTCGGAGAGCAGCGGCAGGAAGCGGCTGCGGCTGAGGGCGAAAAGCTCGGTCGGCTCGGTGGCCACCGCATCGGCGGTGCGCACGCCGCCGTCGGCGAAGGCCATCTCGCCGAAGGCCGTACCGGGGCCCAGCAGATTGAGGGTGACTTCGCGGCCATCTGCGGCGCCCGTCGAGATTTTCACCCGCCCGCTGTGGACGATGAAGAGATGCGTGCCCGGATCGCCCTTGCAGAAGACAACCGCGCCGCTGGCCACGGTGCGCCATTCTGCCAGGACTGCAAGGCGCTTCGCTGTGACGGCATCCAGGCCCGAAAAGAGATCGGATCGCGCCAACGCCGAGGTCTTACGCGTCAGCGGATCGGCGGCCGGGCCCGGCGGCGGCGCGTCAGACATGCTCCGGCCTCCAGGCCTTGTGCTCTCCGATCTCAACGGGATGCAGCCGCGTGGCCACGGCTTCCTCGGCCGCAATCAACGCCGCCCGCTCGCCACCGCCGATGAGAAGCGGCGTTTGCGCGTCCCGCGTCAGCGCCTGCAATGCGGCGGCGGCCTCGACGGGTGCGCCGAGTAACAGCAGCGACACCGCCCGGCCTTCCCCGACCAGTCCCGCGCGCGCCGGTCCGTACTCGATGCCGATGGCAAGGCCGGGCGGATGGGCGACGATGGCGCTGGCCGCCTGCGGCCATTCGCGCAGAATGCGCCCGGCGCATTGCAGCGCTTCGCGGGCGGGCGCGCGATCCTCCTCGGTCAGGCCGAAGACCGCCGCGATGCCGTCGCCCGTGAAGGAGAGGATGGCGCCTCCGGATTCGAACACCGCCGCCTCCACCGTGGCGCGATAAGCGCTCAGCAGTGCGGCGACCTGCTCCGGGGCGAGCGTCTCGGCCAGGGGCGTGAAACCGGCGAGATCGCAATCGATCACCGCCAGATCCTTGGACCACCGCGTCAACCCGACGTCGCGGGCCTTGGAGAGGAGGTTCACCACCTGGGGCGAGAAATAGGCGGAAAGCGCATCGCGCAGGGCGGCCAGGCGTGCCGTCCGAAGCGCCAGCCGGTGGACGCGGTAGGCGGCAAAACTCAGGATCAACGTCACCGATCCGATGACGACCGCGAGATTCGACCACAACCCGACATTGAAATAGTCGGGGCGGTTGATGGCGCGCAGTACGGCCAGAAACGTCTTGTAGTGCGCGACGTTGATATCGGCGCGGGTCAGCGTGCGGGGATCGGCAAGTATGATCCCGCGAATGACAAGCCATGCCGCGAGGATCGAAAGCCCGGTCCAAAGCGTGAGCACCGGCCGCGATGCCGAGACGTGGGATGCCAAAAGGCAGAAGAGCAGCATCAGATAGGGAGTTTCCATCATCATCGGGCCGGGGACGGCCGAGCCGAAGCCGAACGGCGCCGGTGCGAAGAATACCGCGGTGACGATGGCCACCTGCAGGGTGATCATTGCCGCGCCGATCAGCGCCCGGCGTCGCACGACCTCCTGCTGCTGCAGCCAGTCGAGGAACACGAACAGCAGCGCGGCGGCGAGCACCTGAAGCCCGGCCGCCAAACCGAAGCGCGCCAGCGCGTACACGGCACAGCCTGCGGCCAGGCCGCTTCGCATCAGGAACGGTGTGCGCTCTTCGAGATTGCCGGGGCTTGGGGCGTTGCCGCCCGGCAGGAACAGGAGCGGCGGCGTCATACCGGCAGGCTCCACAAGCGGACCGGCGCTGCCCGGCCCCTCAGCGCAGTCGCGCTCAAGGTCGTCACGCCGCCCGGGCGGTCGCCGGAGGGAAGGGCCGCGATCGCGTCGTCCGTCGCCACCAGCGCGGCGCCGGCGAGTTTCGCCACACCGAGCACGCGCGCCGTCGTGTTCACGACGTCGCCCACGACGCTGAACGTTCGGGCGCGCGCGCCGCCCAGTTCCCCGCATACCGCCGTTCCCGCATGCAGGGCGCAGGATGCGCCCTTCAGCGCTCCGGCGATCTGCCGGGCGCAGGCCAGGGCACGCGGCACGGCCGTTTCGTCCGTCTCGACGGCACCGAAGCTCACCATGACCGGCCCGCCGCTGAAACGGTCGACCACGCCGTCATGAGCAAAGGCCGCCGCTTCGACCGTCGTATAAAAGGCCCGAATCCGTTCCAGGTTGGGCCGGGCCGGATCGTCCACCGTGCCCACGAACAGCACGGCGACCTGCCGCCTGGCCGGCGCAATCCGGCCGCCATGATCGCGCGCGATCCGTGCGGCCACCGCCGGCGAAAAGAACCGCGACAGGAACGCCAGTTCGTGTTCGGCATGCACGCGCGCGATAACGAAACTTCGGCCCCGTTGGATCGCCGCTGCCAGTAAGAATGCCATCACCGCGAACAACACGACCTGGAGCACGAAATAGTCGGGCACGAGCGTTTCGACGTCCTGGATCGCCCGCAGATCGGCCAGGTCGATCCCCGGCCCGAACGGCCCCCAATAGAGCTTGCCGGCGCCATAGCTCACAAAGGAGGCGAT
>JAKAMD010000328.1 GCA_021823875.1 Pseudomonadota bacterium
GCGCAGCTTCTTGTGCTTGGAGGGCGAGCGCATGAAGGCCTCGGTATTGCCGCGCAGATGCAGGCCGAAGCCGGTCCAGTTGCCGACCGAATAGAACGGCACGGTGATCTTGTCCCATTGCGCCTGCGCGCCGAAGAAGGCACCGCTGTCGAGATTGTTGGCGAGCCAGAAGTCGAGCGTGTTCACCTTCCAGGCATCGGCCAGGTTCTGCGAGGCACGGCCGAGCTTGTGGTGCATCAGATGCGCGGTGAACCAGTTGGTCATGAACACGCTCAGGATGCCGCCGTGATAGAGCGCGTCGCGGTAAAGGTCGGCGAAACCTTCCCAGGGGATGATCGCCTTGAGCGAAGGCGGTTGTTGGTTGGCGGCGAACCATTGGTTAATAGCGAAATAGGAAATGCCGAGCAGCCCGACCTTGCCGTTGCACCAGGGCTGCGCCGCCGCCCATTCGATGGCGTCATGGAAATCGATTGCTTCGGCGAGCGACCAGGGCTCGCATTGGCCCGGGCTCTTGCCGCTGCCGCGCCCGTCGAGGCGCACGGCGGCGTAGCCGCGCGGCACCCACCAGAGCGGATTGACCGTTTCCCAATTCATCAGCGGGTTCGGCTTTTCCTCCAGCGTGTCGGGCGCGACCCAGAGCTTGTCTTTCTGGTAGGGACCGAGATTGAGGATGGCCGGTACCCGGGTTCCGTCCTTGGGGCGGAACACGTCGGCCATCAGTTTGGCGCCGTCGCGCATCGGCACCGCGACGTCCTTCTCGATCAGGATGGCATCCGTTGTTTTGCCGGCGGCTTGGCCCTGCACGGTCATTGCGGTCACGTCTCCACACTCATCACGCCGCGATGATTTGGCGGCGATGTTTGATCGTTAATGCGGGTTGGATTGGGTGGGTCTCAATTGGTTCCGCCGGGCCTGCCGGTGTGCTCCCGGCATCCGGTACAGAATTCTTTCATGGCCTCCCCACGAGCAGCCCTACTGGCGTCCGCTCATTCCCTTCACTAACATGATTGCGCGATTTCGTCCCATGCCTACCCGGCTCCATTCTTGGAGACAAAATGAAATGAGCAGCGTTCCGGCCCCACGGACCCCCGGCGCCAAGCGCGCCGGCCCGGGTGAGTATGCGTTTGACTTCGGCACAGTCGAAAAGATCATGGGCGGTCCCGATTATTCGACGGCCCATGGCCCCTGCGTAGAAGGCGACCGCATGATCGTCGGCCTGATGCGGATGAAGGCCGGCACCGGCGCTGAGCCGCATTCGCATCCGAATGAGCAATGGCTTTACATCCTCGAAGGCACGTTCGAGGCGGTCATCGACGGCAAGCGGATCGAGGCGAAGCCGGGGACCGTCGTCTACATTCCGGCCAACACAATCCATGCCGGCAAGGCATCGTCCGGCGGCGACGTGGTGTTCTTCACCGTCAAGGACGGCTCTCACAGCCTGCACGGTATCAAAGCGACCTGAGCCTTCTTCAGAAGCCTTCTTAAGACCGGGGCGGCAAGAAACCCGGCTTTGCGTCAACGATCATCCAGGAAACCAAGGAGGATTCCAAATGAAGCGACTGAGTACGATCCTGCTGTCCGCTTTCTGCCTTGTGCTCGGCGTGGCCACCGCGTCGGCGCAGGCCAATTACCCGAACAAGCCGATCAAGGTCATCGTGCCTTATGCGCCGGGCGGCGCCACCGACATCGTCGCGCGCATCATCGGCGACGCCTTCGGCAAGGTTACCGGGCAAGGCTTTGTCGTGCTCAACCGGGCTGGCGCTTTCGGCCTGATCGCGATCGACGAAATGGCCAAGTCGCCGGCCGACGGCTACACGCTGATGCTCGGCAATGTCACCACCAACGCCATCACGCCGGTGATCTACGCGAACAAGTTCCACACCCCTTACTTGAAGGAAGTGGTGCCGGTGGGGCGGCTGGTCGATGTTCCGGCCTTCCTGCTGGTGAGCACCACCAACTTCTCGGTCAAGTCGGTGCCCGAGCTGATCGCCTATGCCAAGAAGAACCCGGGCAAGGTGCGCTACGGCACCGTCGGCGTCGGCTCCTATCCGCATTACGACATGGCCTATTTCGCCAAGCGCGCGGGCGACCTCGACATGACAGCGATCCCGAACAAGAACGGCGCTTCCGGCGTGATCCAGGATTTGCTGCGCGGCGACGTGCAGGCCGCTTTTCTCAATGTGGCCAGCTCGGCGGGTCTTGTGAAGGCCGGCAAGCTCAGGCCGATCGCAGTCGTCAACCACACGCGGTTGAAGGACTATCCGGACATCCCGACCATGGCGGAAGTCGGCTTCCCCGACGTCGGCACGATCGCCTGGCAGGGTCTGTTCGCGCCGGCCGCCACACCCAAGCCGGTGTTGGAGAAGCTGTCCAAGGACCTCGCCAAGGCGCTGCAGTCGCCGGATTTGCAGGCGAAGTTCGCCAAGCAGCATTTCAATATCGTGCCGAACAAATCGCCGGATGACGCCAAGGCCTGGCTCGCCGACGAGATGAAACACTGGCAGACCATCACCAGCTCGGTGAAGATCAGCACTGGCGGCTGATGACTTGATGACTTATCGCCCTCTCTCCGGCGACGGGGAGAGGGCGGCTACTCTGCCTGCGCCAGAGCCTCGGGGTCGACCGGCGCATGCAAGCCGGACGTCTGTCGCTCGGCGGCCGTTACGGTGTTTTCCAACAGCATGGTCACGGTCATCGGACCGACGCCGCCGGGCACCGGCGTGATATAAGCGGCCTTCTTGCGCACGCCTTCGAAATCGATGTCGCCGACCAGCCGCCGGTCGGGCAACCGGTTGATGCCGACGTCGATCACCACGGCGCCGCTGCGCACCATTTGCGGGATGATGAGGTTGGGCACGCCGGCCGCCACGATCAGGATGTCGGCCAGGATGGTGTATTGGGCAAGGTCCCGCGTGCGCACATGGCAGATGGCGACGGTCGCCTCGCGCGCCAGCATCATCAGCGCCATCGGCTTGCCCACGATATTGCTGGCGCCGACGATGGTGACGTTCTTGCCGGTGACATCGATGCCGGCGAAGTCCAGGAGCTTCATCACGCCATAGGGCGTGCAGGGCGGAAACACCGTCTCGCCCAGCACCAGGCCGCCCACATTGTACAGATGGAAACCGTCGACATCCTTCTCGACCGCGATGGTGCGCAGCACCGCGTGGATGTCATGGTGGGCCGGCAGCGGCAGCTGCACCAGAATACCATGCACTTCGCGGTCGGCATTGAGCTGTTTGATGCGCTCGACCACCGCACCGGAGTCGACATCGGCGGGAAACTCATGCAGCGACGAGCGAATACCGACTTCGGCGCAGGCCTTGATCTTGTTGTTGACGTAAAGCCGCGACGCGGGATTCTGCCCAACGAGAATGACGGCCAGCGCCGGCGTGACGCCGGTGCGCGCGCGCAAAGCCGTCACGCGTTTACTGGTGACTTCGCGGATCTGGCGTCCGATCGCCTTTCCATCAAGCAGAATAGCGGTCATGAGAGCAGACGTATCGCTTTTGTGTTCGACCTGATCCTCGATAGCCGCAAATTGAGGGCGCCGCAATCGGGCCAAGCGCCGCGCCCACTATGCACCGGCGCGCCGCAACCCAAATTGATGCCGGTCAAGAGAACAGCTTCACGAGAAAAGCTTGGCGCCGATGAAGAGACCGATCGCCAGCGCGCCCAGGAACAGCACCAGGAAGATGCCGAACAACCATTGCGCGATGGTGGCGGAGGCGGCTTCCACATCGGTAAAGCCGAAGATGCCGGCGATGATGGCGATGATCAGGAAGATAAAGGCCCATCTCAGCATGGTCCGCTCCTGTCCTCAGCGTGCCTGCGCTACATAGGTATCGCTTGCTCCGTCCGCCATCATCGCGGGCTCGGTTATTTCAGGGCCGGCGTGAACGGCCGCGCGCCGCGGGTGCGCGGGTCACGCAAGGCCCAACGACCGGTTTCGACGCGGGCGAGGAAATCGCCCACCACCGCATTGAACAAATCGGGTTCCTCCAGGTTCACCGCATGCCCGCTCTTCGGCATCATCACCAGGCCGGAGCCGGCGAGCGCGTCCTTCAGGAACAGGCTCGGTTCGATGCAGCGGTCGTCCTCGTCGCCCACCACGATCAGCGCCGGGGCACTGAGCTTGCGGATTTCGGCGTTGAAATCGTAGAGCGAGGGACGCCCGCCCTGGAAGCCGCGCGAGGTGTTGGCCGAACCTTGCGCGTCGTGCTCGGCGAGGTGGCGTGAGAACTCGGCGAAGCCGCGCGCATCCTTGAGCAGGAAGGG
>JAKAMD010000020.1 GCA_021823875.1 Pseudomonadota bacterium
AATAAACGCGCCGGCGAAGCTTCGCCGGTCGGATTTATGCGGAAGGACGGATCACCATGCGCACACGCACGCTCTTACTGTCGGGTCTTGCGGTCTTGCTGATATCGGGTGGATGGCTGTCTGCCGCGCAGGCGCAAAGCAATGTTTTCCAGCAGCTCTGGGTCGAACGCAACCAGATCTATGCGGACAACGGTTATTGCTTCAAGACCGAGCGGGCGATCTCGTATTTCGGCAATGCGGGTTGCCGCTATGAATATGAAGGCGCCGTGCCGCTGTCGCGGGCCGACCGCGCGCGGATCAACCGCATCCAGGCGGCAGAGCGCGAATACGGCTGCCGCTAGCGCGCGTCACCGGGCGGGCCAGTGCCGCGCGTTCAACGCCCGCGCATCCCAAGCAGTTCGGGCCGGTACTCGAAGTGCATCGTGTCATAATGGTACCACTTGCCGCCCCAAATGAAGCCGTGCCGCTCGAAGATATCGACGATCTGTTGCGGCATGCGGTTGCGATAGGGGATATGGCCGTTGCTCCTGCGCCACAGCCAATAATCCGACACCGCGGTATTGAGGTCGATGGCGGCGCCGTAGCTATGCATGCTGAGCTGGCGGGTGTCGGCGACCGTGCGGCATGACAGAGTGCCGCCGATCGGATAGGCCGCACGCTTGATGTGCTCTGGCAGGGCATCGATTTCCGCCGACACCGCGCGCAAGCGACGGTCGACGCCGTTGATGCGGGTGATGTAGATAGTGTGGCCCCAGGTGTGCGGCAGCCACTGGACCGCGGCCAGATGCCGCCTGACCTCGCCCGCACGGCAATCGCCATACATCTTGATGAAGAAGGCCTGATTACGGAAACGACCGGGGTCGTCATTGACCGCCGGCGGTCTGGTCAGTTCGCCGCGCGGATAGGGCAAGCGGAACTGGTCGAGGATCGAGGCGTGATTGAGCAACTGTTCGAAGGTCTTGTGCGGCATGCCGTCCGAGGCCGCCATGACGGTGCCGTCCCGCCAGCGGATCGATGTGCCGTCATGGCTTACGAGCGCGTCCGGATAGGCGGCCACCAGAGCATCGAGCACGGCCGAGGCGGAGTCCGCGCGCGTGGCTTGCGGGAAGGCGAGCGCTGCCGCGGCGGCCGCGAGGACGAGATGCAGCGCGGTCATTGCGGCAACGCGCGGCCGGATGAAAGGCTGTCTGCCGTGCTGCATGGCTTCGTTCCCCGCATTCGGTGGCAACTGTCGGCGCGGCGAAATTATTGTGGCGCGGTTTTCCGAAGCGCAAGCATTCGGCGTTGCAATCGCGCAGCATCGTAAATGCGCGCGCGAACCGAAAGCGGTAGTATCATCATAAGAAGCGTGCCGCACGCGCGTGCGTCGTTCAGCCCCTGGCGACGTTTGTCATGGCGTCCAGCCGTCCTTCCGCGAAGGCTGTCAGATTGTGCACGAGGAGCGGGAGCACCTGCTCTGGATAGGTATCGCTCATGCCGCCGATGCGCGGCGTGATGATGACATTGGGCATGTCCCACAAAGGGCTGTCCGGCGGCAGCGGCTCGGTTTCGAACACGTCGAGCGCGGCGCCGCCGAGCTGGCCGGCTTTGAGCCGCGCGATCAGCGCGGGCTCGTCGATCAGCGGCCCGCGCGCGAGATTGATCAGCACCGCGGTCGGCTTCATGGCGGCGAGTACCTGCGCATCGATCATATGGCGGGTCTTGGCCGTGAGCGGCACCAGCACGATCAGAAAGTCGGCCAGCGCCGCCGCCTCGGTCAGTTGCGCGCGCGGCATCATAGCGTCGAAGTACGGTGCCTCGCTGCGGGCATCGCTGACGCCGACGAGCCGCATGCCGAAGGCCTTGCAGCGCGCGGCCAGTTCCTCGGCAATCGGCCCGATGCCGGCGATGACCGCGGTCTTGCTGTAGATGAGTTTCTGCGGCCAGCGCTCCCAGGCGTGGCGGCGCTGGTTGGACTGCATGCGCGGGAAATCGCGCGACAGCGCGATCATGGACAGGAAGGCGAGCTCGGACATCTGCGGCCCATGGATGCCGCGCCCCGACGTCACGCGCACCTCGGGTTTGAGCGCGGTCAGCGTCTCCAGGCGGTCGAGGCCGGCCGACATGGCGCACAGATAACGCAGCTTCGGCATGGCCCTGACCAACGCATCGGAAACGTCGTGTGCCATGGCGACCAGCACTTCGGCCTCGGCGCAGCGCGTGAGCGCTTCCTCGACGTTGCGGGCGTAGATGATCCGCAATGTGGGACATTTGCGTTGCACGGCTTCGGGATCGACGTGAACGCCGCGATCCATGATCAGGACCTGCATGCTGGAATCTCGCGCGCAAGAAACAAAGGGTGGGACGTCAATATCAGGCCGGCATCGGCAAGGCGAGAGTGCATGATCCGGTGAAGGTGGTGGTCGCGAGGACCATCACCACCCGCGCAGGATGCAACTGATCGCGCGCGTCGGCATGGCATAGACGAAAAGGCGTGCTTTCCGCGCCGTCGCTTCGAAATTGTGCCCGGCAGGCCGGCTCTCGATTGAACGGCGCAGGCGCGGCCGGTCAACATCTTCCTCTCAGGCAGGCGCGATAGGCGCCCTCACATGCGGCCACCACGTCGGGCGGGACGTAGCGTGTGCCGTAGCTGCCGGTTTGCGTCTTGCCCGCATATTCGTGCCCCCGCTTTCTTCCGGCGATGCGGGAATTGCGTATCTCTTGGAGTTTGGCGGGGAAACGGTGTTGATTTGGGACAATGCAGCCTCTTCCGGCGGATATTCAAATACGCCCAATCAGTAGGAGGCGGCCCATGGCAAATCTCCTCAGTGAAACCGATCTCGTCGCCCAATTGGAAAAAAGGAGCGCCGACCTTGGCCTAGTCCTGCAGGCCGATGCGGCACATGGATTTCGCGGCGAAGCGGAATCGATCAAGGCGAAGTGGTGGCTCGGTGGCCGTAAGGTTGCCTATCGCATGTCGTGCCGGCTGACCGAAGCCGATCACACCGTGCATTTCCGCGAAATGGTCATCGAAAAGAATTGGGGCATCCCACCGCCGACCATGACGGTCGAATCCACCAGCGTGAGCGGCTGGAAGCGCTCCGGAGAGCGGCACGATGTTTCTCTCGGCGGCGGCGGAACGCTCGACTACGGCAAGGTGCGCAACGCCGTCGAGCAGGCGAGTGCTGATGCCGGCTGGAAGTTCGACTTCGAGGGAGGCCGCGCGCCTTGAGAACGAGCGGGCCGCAAGGAACGCCGGATTTTCGTGGCTGAAGGCGACGTCCGCACGATCCTATCCCGCCGCGCCTTTGCCCTCGCGGGCTTCGGCGGGCGACCCTCCCTGCCGGGGAGGGTGAAAGCAAACACCTGAAAACAAGACGGGGCGCCGAAGCGCCCCGCGAAAACGTCGTGTGCCGGAGCTGTTAGGCCGGGATGCGCTCGTCGTGCTCGCTCGGCTCGCGCAGCACGTAACCGCGGCCCCATACCGTCTCGATGTAGTTCTTGCCCGAGGAGGCGTTGGCGAGCTTCTTGCGCAGCTTGCAGATGAACACGTCGATGATCTTGAGCTCCGGCTCGTCCATGCCGCCGTAGAGATGGTTGAGGAACATCTCCTTGGTGAGCGTCGTCCCTTTGCGCAGGGAGAGCAGCTCGAGCATCTGGTATTCCTTGCCGGTCAGGTGCACGCGCTGGCCAGTGACCTCGACGGTCTTGGTGTCGAGGTTGACCACCAAGTCGCCGGTGTTGATGACCGACTGGGCGTGGCCCTTGGAACGGCGCACGATGGCGTGGATGCGGGCGATCAGCTCGTCCTTGTGGAACGGCTTGGTCATGTAGTCGTCGGCGCCGAAGCCGAGGCCTTTGACCTTGTCTTCGATGCCGGCCAAGCCCGAGAGGATCAGGATCGGGGTCTTGACCTTGGAGACGCGCAGCGAGCGCAGCACCTCGAAGCCCGACATGTCGGGCAAATTCAAATCCAACAGGATGATGTCGTAGTCGTAGAGCTTGCCAAGGTCGACGCCCTCTTCCCCGAGATCGGTGGTGTAGACGTTGAAGCTCTCGGACTTGAGCATCAGCTCAATCGACTGAGCGGTCGCGCTGTCGTCTTCAATCAATAAAACGCGCATGCCAGTCCCCTTCTCGCCGCAGCCGGGCCCTTTTTAGGCGATCGCGCCGCCGCCGGCGGACGATCTTAAAAAACGCTTTCGGGACAACTGATTCGACACTATCCAGCCATGGTTAACAAAACCTGATTCTCTTGAGCAAGCGCGCCGTTGGTCGGCTTTGACCGAATCGGATAAGATATTGCCAGAGAGTGGTTTTTTGGCCACGTACCGCGTTTAAGCTCCGCTTTAAGAGTCGGCCGTAACCGACTCTTTGGACTCGCACCTTCCGTCCCGGCCGGGCGAATCTTCGGCCGCTGTCCCATGGACGTGACCCAATGATTAACGACCCGGGTAAACACCGAGTTAAAGCCGGAACAGCTACGGTAAGCCTAAGGGCAGGTTACCGGCATTATTCACCGTGCGGAGTGCCGGCAGGGCCGTCCCGTCCGGGCCTCGGCCGCGGCGGTGCCTTACGCAGGTCGGGTTTCGGGAATCTCAGCCCATGATGAAGGCCCTGGCCGAGCAAATCAGCGACCTCGACCCGGCCGAGATTTATGGACGCGTGGCCGCCGTGCGCGGGCTGATGGTGGAGGTGGCGGGGCCGATCCATGCCATGTCGGTCGGCGCCCGACTGACCATCGAGACCGGATCGGGTCGCGGTATCCCCTGCGAGGTGGTTGGATTCTCCGAAGGCCACGCGCTCGCCATGCCCTTCGCTTCCCTCGACGGGGTGCGGCGCGGTTGCCGCGCCCTGGTGCAGACCGCCGCCGGCAGCGTGCGCCCGTCCGAGCTTTGGCTTGGCCGCGTGGTCAATGCCATGGGCGAACCGATCGACGGCCTCGGCCCGCTGCCGCCGGGACCGGCGCCTTATTCGTTCCGCTCTTCGCCGCCGCCCGCGCATGCCCGCCGGCGCGTGGGCGAACCGCTTGATCTCGGCGTGCGCGCGCTCAACACCTTCGTCACCTGCTGCCGCGGCCAGCGCATGGGCATCTTCTCCGGCTCGGGCGTCGGCAAGTCGGTGCTGCTGTCGATGCTGGCACGCAACGTGGCCGCCGATGTCTCGGTCATTGGCCTGGTCGGCGAACGCGGCCGCGAGGTGCAGGAGTTCTTGCAGGACGATTTGGGCCCGGCCGGCTTGGCGCGTTCGGTGGTGGTGGTCTCGACCTCGGACGAGCCGGCGCTGATGCGCCGCCAAGCGGCGTACCTTACGCTCGCCATCGCCGAATTCTTCCGCGACCTGCACAAGGACGTGCTGGTGCTGATGGACTCGGTCACCCGTTTCGCCATGGCGCAGCGCGAAATCGGTCTCTCGGCCGGCGAGCCGCCGACCGCCAAGGGTTATACGCCGACCGTTTTCACCGAATTGCCGCGCCTGTTGGAGCGGGCCGGGCCAGGCATCGACGAGGGCACCATCACCGGCATCTTCACCGTTCTGGTCGATGGCGACGATCATAATGAGCCAGTGGCCGACGCCGTGCGCGGCATCCTTGACGGCCACATCGTCATGGAGCGCGCCATCGCCGAGCGGGGTCGCTACCCGGCCATCAATATTCTCAAATCGATCTCCCGGACCATGCCGCGGGCGGCCGACCCCGATTACATATCGGTCATCAGCCGGGCCAAGGCGGTCATGGCGACCTATTCCGACATGGAGGAACTGATCCGGCTGGGCGCCTACCGGCCGGGTTCCAGCACCGACGTGGACGTGGCGATCAGCCTGCATAAGCCGCTGGAGGACTTTTTGGCCCAGGCCAAGGATGATTCTACCAGCCTTAGGGAAGGATATCAGCGGCTTGAGCAAATTCTCACGACCGTGGAAACCGAAAACTAACGTTATTGCGGCAGGCTGCCCCCGTGAACGGTCCGTAGCGTCCGCACGGGCCGGCTCGGGCCCAGGCTTATGCGCGGGCGCCAAGAAAAGGGGCTTCGGGGGAGTATCGAGTCGATGAAGTCACGCGAAACCCTCATCCGCCTGAAGAAATTCCAGGTCGATGAGAAGCGGCGCAAGGTCGCCCAGATCGAGGCGATGATCGCTGAGTTTGATCGCATCTCCACCGAGCTCGATCGCGAGATCAAGCTCGAACAGGACCGCGCCGGCATCCACGACCCCGCCCATTTTGCCTATCCGACCTACGCCAAGGCCGCCATCACGCGGCGCGAGAACCTCAAGCGCTCCACCGACGAGCTCAAGACCCAGCTCGACGAGGCGCAGGCTTTGCTCGGCGAAGCTTTCGAGGACCTCAAGAAGGTCGAGATGCTGGACGAGCGCGATCAAGCCCGCGAAAAGGCCGAGGCCAACGCGCGCGAGCAGAAAGAGCTCGACCGTGTCGCCGGCCTGCGCTTCACCTCCGGCGCCAGGATGTAGGGCGTCGTCTACCGCTGCGTCAGTGCCAGCTTCACCCCGAGTGCCAGGAAGGCGGCGGCGAAGCTGCGGCGCATCCAGGCGATGACACGCGGCCGCGAGATGACGTGATCGCGCACTGCGGCGGCAAACATTCCGTAGCCGACGAAGACTACGAAGGTGAGCGCCATGAATGCGACGCTCAGCATGAACATATGCGTGAGTGGATGCGCCTCCCGGCCGGATACGAATTGCGGGAGGAAAGCGAAGAAGAATACCGACAGTTTCGGATTGAGCAGGTTGATCAGGATGGCGGTGGTCGTCACCTGCAGCACCGATCGCGGGGTTAGGTCGCGCTCGATGCGCAGTGCACCGTGTTCCTTGAGCGCACGCCAGGCGAGATAGATGAGATAGCCGACGCCGAGAAATTTGAAGGTTTGGAAGGCGAGCGCGCTGGTATGCAACAACGCGGCAAGGCCGGTGATCGCCGCCGCCATGTGCGGCACGATGCCGAGCGTGCAGCCGAAGGCGGCGATGACGCTGGCGCGCGATCCCCGCGACAGCCCGGCGGCCAGCGTATAGAGCACGCCGGTGCCCGGCGCGACGATCACGATCAAGGACGTCAGCAGGAAATCCCAACTCATGGCGGCCTCCCGTGGTCCTGCTCGCTTAGCGAGCCACGGCTTATCGGCGAATACAAGGCGGGATGCGGAAAACGCTAGAACGCCGCCGCCAGCTCACGCGCACCGGGATTGCTCTCGGCGCGGTTGATGTGATCCTGGATCTCGGCGATTAGCCCGGCCACCACCTGGGTGCGGCGCGCGATCGGGTTGCGCCAATAGCCGGATGGCGCGAAGAAGTTCGCGGTCGGCACCTGCTCGCGCAGAGCCTGCGGCATCATCACCATGTCGATGCCGTTGCCGTCGCCGGTCAGATTCATCAGTTCCAGTTCGGCGGCGCTCAGGTTGCCGGGGTAGCCCTTGGCGCGCGCGAAGCGCACCGAATTGGCGAGGTTCTGCACCTGCAGCAGCGGGCCAATGTCGACATCGAGCAGCACCGCGTGGAGGCCCATGCCACGGGCGGTGTGCTTGGCGATCCGGTCATATTCCTTCCAGCGGTGCGGAATCGAACGGGCGAAGGCGATCATGCGGCGCAGCACCTCAATCTTGCGCGCCATCCGCAGACGCGCCTCGCCGGAGAGCCGCTGCTCCTTCTGGCGCAGTGCGGCCACGACATCAGAACCATGGTCGGCGAGCAGCGAGATGGTGAGCGTCGAGAGCAACTGGTTATAGCCGAGCGCCGGTGAGATCGCGTGCGCGCCGGGACGGTTGAACAACAGGCCGGCCTGCGTGTCGTAGGCACCGTGGCCGCCCGTCTCGAAGGCGTAGATGCCGACCACCTGGTTCCGGTCGAGGCCAGCCGCCATGGCCGCCGTCGCATAGGCGCGCTTGAATTCGCCTTCGCTGCGTGGCCGGTCGGGCACGAAACCCCATTGCGTGTATGCCGCCTGCAGGAAATCGGCGACCACCGGGACCGGCTGCTTCTCGCTCGGCGGCTGGTACGGCGCGTTGGGATCGACCGGCCGGGGCGGTCCGGCATAGACCGGCGGTTGGGCCAGCACATAATCGGCGAGCGTAAGCGGCTGATGATCGCGGCGCTTGGCGTTGCGCAGGCGGCGCTTGGCGGCAACCGCGTCCCAATAGGCGGCGGCTTCCCGCTCATAGGCGCCGTGCACCCGTTCGTATTCGGCCAACTTGGCCTGATAGTCGGAGGCGACGGCCGGCACGCCGCGGCTGACGTCGACGGCGCAGGCCGATGTGATCGTCAAAAGGAATGCGGCGGCGATCCAGGATAGGCTCCGGCGGACCATCACCTGACGCAAGGGCATGGGATGCGAGCGATGGCGGTGCATGTCGGGCGCTGGCCGGTTCGTGAATGGGACTGCGATAACGCCACGAATTCCTTACCGCGAGGTATCGACGCGGCGACCGGCCGCGCCGGCGGGATGAAACAAAAAAACACGCCGCAATTGCGGCGTGCCGAGGTGGGAGGGAGGTGAAGAAAGGGTGTGGGCCGGTCAGCGGATGGTCACGCCATCGCGCACGGCGCTGAATTCGATATGGGCGGGGGCCTTGAGCACGGTCGGGGCCTGCGCGGTCATGATGTCGGTGCCGAGGTTCAATTCGTGGGCGGAGATGCCGATCACTGCGATCAGCAGCGCAGCAGTCAGCCCGACCACAACGATCTTGAGGTGGGTCATGCGATCGGCGGTGTAAAGCGACCAGTTCATGGCAACCTCCCGGGTCCTGTCACCCTTTGGTCGTGCCGGCCTGGAAAAAGGTTCAAGCGCTCTGGCGGCTATTAACGTAGGGGGCGCTGCCACAGTTCCCAAGGGTCCTTCACGGAAGCTTGAAAGCGGCGCTAACCCCCGGAGATACGCGGCAAAACGATGTAGATCAGGCTCTTGCCGACGGTAATCGGGTAGCAAGCTCGACAGTCGGGGTGTTTCAAGTCAGACTTCGGAAAGACCGGGGCGTACCAGACGTAGCCAGCACTCGTGGCATATGGGGGTGGCAATGCGTGCGCCGAACGCTGTTCGCGAACCGGCCCTGTTCCATTTCGTGATGATCAAGCCGACGCATTACGATGACGACGGCTATCCCATCCAATGGTTCCGCTCCGCCATACCGTCCAACACGCTCGCCTGCCTGAACGCGCTTGCCGAGGATGCCGGCCGCCGCCAGGTGCTCGGGCCGAACGTCGAGGTGCGCCTGCATACCTATGACGAGACCAACCGGCGCGTTCGCCCCGACAAGATCATCGACATGATCCGCCGCGAAGGTGGCCGCGCGCTGATCGGCCTCACCGGCGTGCAGTCGAACCAGTTTCCGCGCGCGGTCGATCTGGCGCGCCCGTTCCTCGAAGCCTCCCTACCGGTCTGCATCGGCGGCTTCCATGTCTCCGGCTGCATCGCCATGTTGCCCGAACTGCCCGACGACATCAAAGCAGCGGGCGACATGGGCATCTCCTTCTTCGCCGGCGAGGCGGAGGAGCACCGGCTCGATGAGGTCTTGCGCGACGCGTACGAAGGTCGGCTCAAGCCGCTCTACAATTACATGGACGCGCTGCCGTCGCTCGCCGGCGAGCCGGCGCCGATCCTGCCGAAGAAGCATGTCGCGCGCACCTCGGGCTCGCTGTCGTCGATCGATCTCGGCCGCGGCTGTCCCTACCAGTGTTCGTTCTGCACCATCATCAATGTGCAGGGCCGCAAGAGCCGCATCCGCTCCGCCGACGACCTGGAAAAGATCGTGCGCGAGAATTATGCGCAAGGCATCAAGCGCTTCTTCATCACCGACGACAATTTTGCCCGCAACGCGGATTGGGAGCCGCTGCTCGACCGCTTGATCGCCATGCGCGAACGCGAGCGCATGAATATCGGCTTCACCATTCAGGTCGACACGCTCTGCCACAAGATTCCGGGCTTCATCGAGAAGGCGGCGCGTGCGGGCGTGCGGCGCGTGTTCATCGGGCTGGAGAACATCAACCCGGACAACCTGATCGCCGCCAAGAAGCGGCAGAACAAGATCACCGAATACCGCGAGATGTTGCAGATGTGGCGCAACCACGGCGCCATCACCTATGCCGGCTATATCCTCGGCTTCCCGGCCGACAGCAAGGCATCGATCCTGCGTGACATCGAGATCATCAAGCGCGAATTGCCGATCGACATCCTGGAGTTCTTCTTCCTGACGCCGCTGCCCGGCTCGGAGGACCACAAGAACCTGGCGGCCAAAGGGGTCTGGATGGACCCCGACATGAACAAATACGACCTCAACCACCGGGTCTCGCATCACGGCAGCATGCCGGACGCGGAGTGGGAGGAGGCCTATCGCGCCGCCTGGCAGGCCTTCTACACGCCCGCGCACATCAACACGGTCCTGCGCCGCACTTGCGCCAACAAACTCGGACGGCCCGGCACCACGCTGTCGACCATCCTGTGGTTCTATCTGATGATCCTGTTCGAGGGCGTGCATCCGCTGGAGGGCGGGGCGTTGCGCTTGAAGTCGCGGCGCGACCGGCGCCATGGCATGAAACGGGAAAATCCGCTGGTCTTTTACACGCGCTATTGGGGCGGTACCGCGCTCAAGGTATTCCGCTACGCGCGCGTTTACTGGCGCTGCAAGAAGATGCTCGATGCGGCGCTTGAAGCGCCGGACCGCTGGACCTATTCCGATCTCGCCATCGCCCCGCCGCAGGCCGACGAATTCGATGCGCTGGCGCTCTATCACGCCACCGCCGGCGGCGAGGAAGCGCTGGCGCGCAAGAAGCGCGACGACGCCATCCGCGCGCGCACCGACGCGCATGAGGAGATTCCGCTTCAGCCGGCGGTGACGCCGGTCGAAGCGGCAGAGTGAGCGGCGCGTAACCTCGCGGCCGTTGCTGCAGACTTGTTTGCGGGAGGCTGGCCGTGCGGATCGTTGGCAGTCTCATGGTGCTAGGTGCGGCGCTGGCTTTGTCGGCCTGCGCCGGCAATCCCCATCAACTGAGCTCGCATTATCTCGACCGCTACGCCGTGCCCGACCCGACGCCGGCGAGTTTCTTCGAGTGCCGCGGCTTCGGTTGCGCCGAGAAATCGCACGTCGCGCTGAGCCGGCATGAGTGGCAACGGGTGGCCGCCGTCTTCGCGCCGCGCGCGGCCAATGCCGCGGCCGAGCGGCAGCGCATCGCGCAGGCCGTGGCGCTGATGCAGCGTCTGGTCGGGGCGAAGACCGGTACCGCCGTCCATCAATGGACGCACCAGGACATGAAGATCCTGCCCAATCTGGGCGACACGAGTCAGCTCGACTGCGTCGATGAGGCGGTCAATACCTGGACCTATCTGACCATGATGCAGCGCGCTCACCTGTTGCATTATCATCAGGTGGCCGATCTCGCCTATGCCGGTTTGCCGACGGACCCGAACCCGCGCAACACCGCAGTCCTGCGCGACAAGGACGGCCAATATTTTGCGATCGATCCGAGCTTGGTGGACAGCGGGGTGCGGCCGCCGGTCATGCCGCTCGCCACCTGGCTGGGGTCCTGGCCGCCCAAGCTGTCGGCGCGCGACGTGCAAGGCTCGTCAAGCTGATGAGCCCGCAGTGGCGGGTGGCGGTGCGATCAGATGCGGTCCACCGTCGTCAGGCGGGTGAGTGGCGTCGTCGAAGCGCGCATCAGCGGGAACGGCTGATACCGGCAACCTAATTGAGCGACAGATTGGAAATCTTGGCCGCCCTGCGCGCGCAGAAAAAGCGCAGGATGCGCTCCGCGGTTGGACGCCGGAGCGCGATGAATTCAGCCTTTGTATTGATGAGATCGTTGTGCACGGCCTCGCCGTCGGCCAAGCGCGAACGGTAAATTGTTTCCAAGGCAGATAAATGGAAGCCGATCGCTTTCAGAATGACGGCGACCGGGCTTGTCCAGCTCTCCATAAAGAGCCGCTGTATTTCATCGGCTGACAGGCCTGATAGCTGCGCAATGGCGACGATGAGCTCGGCAAGTTTCTTTTCCTTGGCGAATCCGGTCACCACCGCTTCAGTCAGCTCCAGCGAGCCGATAGCGATCTCGGCGCCCTTGAAATCGTAGAGTCGTTCAGAGTCCTTGTGGGTGTTCGAAGGCGATTGTTGCGGCAGGATTTTCTGAATTGTTTCGCTGAGCTCAGGGTTCGCGCTGATCAGCTTCTGCCGGACGACGTCCGATGCCTTGGACAGAAGAGCGTGAAGGTGCTGCTCGGGAATGTCGTCTCGCCCGCCGACGCATTCCGAAAGCCAATCATCGCCGTCGCTCTGTTGAACCAGGACCCCGAAACCCGGATCGGAGATGATCGCGCCGGGATTGCTCGCAAGGGTACCCAGAACTTGACGGTCGCCTTTCGCGATCAACGCGTCGCTGACGCTTTCGCTCACCTTCTTGCGCGTGGCAATCGCCAGCAGATGCTCCTGCCCATTGGTGTGGATGCATTGCGAGAGGGTTTCGTCGCTCAGCGCATTGGACTGGGAAAGGATCGGCTCCGCCACCTCGATTGCGGGGTCCAGCGCCAGCGAGCGCACGGTGGTGGTCGGCGCATCATCAATCGGCGCGAGTTGCTGGGCGAGGATTGCGCGCGCGGCGACTTCGACCTTGGCGATCAGCGAATTCAGGACTTCGTCGTACAGGTCAAGCTGAGCGGCCGAATAATGCCCGACGCTGAGGAGGAACAAGTCGGTGATCCGGTGTAACAACGCGCTGGCGTCGGCCGAGCGGGACGAAATAGCCTTTTCGATATCGGAAACGAGATTGCTCGGTTGCAAAGGCGCCTCGGACTAATTCCCTTCTATCCCCACGAAATTATGCCTTGAAAAGTCTAAATTGAGCGTAACGCCGAAGCTTAAAAAGTTATGCCTAAATATCCAATAACGCGTGCCATGACATAAGTTATGGTCTCCTCGATGGCCCGCCCTGCTCCAAATACCGGTGGCAACATTGAACAAAATGCCTCTTCGGGACACGTCCAGGGAGGCTCGGTTTCTCGCAACCTGAGGGCTGGCGTCGCGCCCTCGCCATTTTGGTTGCGATATATCGATGCGCGGCCGCAGCGGTCGTGCCGGTCGTGAGCGGCCCGATTCTTCAGGCTGCGCGATCAGATGCTGCCAACAGTCCTCAACCGCACGCGCGGATGGATTTCGCCCTGCGACAGCACCGGGGTCTGCCCGCGGAAACGCTCGACGATGCCGCGCACGAACGGCCGGATGTTGGCTGAGGTGACTAGCACCGGCGCCTCGCCTGTGCGCGCGGCGGCTTCGAAACGCTCGCGTACCAGCGTGATGAATTCGGTGAGCCTGGACGGCTGCATGGCGAGCTGGCGCTCGTCGCCCTGGCCGATCATGCTCTCGGCGAAGGCCTGCTCCCAGGCCGCCGACAGGGCGATCAGCGGCAGGTAGCCGTCGGTGCTCATATGCTGGGCGCAGATCTGGCGGGCCAGCCGCATGCGCACATGTTCGGCCAGCACCATCGGATTGCGCGAGCCGGCGAGCCCGTCGGCGATGCCTTCCAGGATGGTGGCGAGATCGCGGATGGAGACGCGCTCGGCCAGCAGCAATTGCAGAATGCGCTGGATACCGGAGACGGTGATAAGCGAGGGCACCATGTCCTTGACGATCTCGCCCTGCTCCTTGGGCAGTTCCTTGAGCAGCTTCTGCACTTCGGCGTAGCTGAGCAGCTCTGCCATGTTGGTCTTGAGCAACTCGGTGAGATGCGTCGCCAGCACGGTGGCGGCATCGACCACCGTATAGCCCTTCATCGCCGCGTCTTCCTTGAGCGATTCGTCGATCCAGGTCGCGGGCAGGCCGAAGGTCGGTTCGGTGGTGTGGGTGCCGGGCAGATCGACCTGGCCGCCGGCCGGGTCCATGACCATGTACTGGTTGGCCCAGATGCGGCCGGTGCCGGCTTCCACTTCCTTGATCTTGATGGAGTAGGCGTTGGCGTCAAGCAGCACATTGTCAAGGATGCGCACCGCCGGCATGACGAAACCCATCTCGGTGGCGAGCGAGCGGCGCAGCGCCTTGATCTGTTCGGTCAGCCGGTCGTTGCCGTCGGGTCCGTTGACGAGCGCCAGCAGGGCATAGCCAAGCTCGACCTTGAGGTCGTCCATGCGCAGCGCCGTGGTGATCGACTCTTCGGTGGCTTCCGCGGCTTTGGCCTCGGTCTTGGCCTTTTGCGCTTCTGTCGCGGCGCTGAGCTTGGTGCGCTTGTCCATGATGAAGGCGAGCGCGCCCGCGCCGGAGCCGAGGGCCAGGAACGGCAGCATCGGAATGCCGGGCAGCAGCGACATGATCACCATCACCGCAGCCGACATGCCAAGCGCCTTGGGATAGCCGGAGAGCTGGCCGAGCAGGGCCTTGTCGGCGGCGCCGGAGACGCCGGCCTTGGCCACCAGCAGGCCGGCGGCGGTGGAGACGATCAGCGCCGGGATCTGGGTGACCAGCCCGTCGCCAACGGTGAGGATCGTGTAGGAGTGGGCGGCGTCGGAGAAGCTCAGCCCTTGTTGCGCGATGCCGATGATCATGCCGCCGACGATGTTGATGCCGGTCACTAGCAGGCCGGCGATGGCGTCGCCGCGTACGAACTTGGAGGCGCCGTCCATGGCGCCGAAAAAGCCGCCTTCCTCTTCGAGCTGCTTGCGGCGGCGGCGCGCCTCTTTGTCGTCGATGACGCCGGTCGACAGTTCGGCGTCGATCGCCATCTGCTTGCCCGGCATGGCGTCCAAGTGAAAGCGGGCCGCCACTTCAGCGATGCGCCCCGAGCCCTTGGTGATGACCACGAAGTTCACGATCACCAGGATCGTGAACACGATGATGCCGATGACGAAGTTGCCGCCCATCACGAAATTGCCGAAGGCCTGGATGACGTGGCCGGCGGCGCTGGTGCCCTCGTGCCCATGCGCCAGGATCAGGCGGGTGGAGGCAAGGTTGAGCGACAGCCGCAACATGGTCGAGATCAGCAGCACAGTCGGGAAGGCGGAGAATTCGAGCGGCGTATGGATGAACAGCGCCGTCATCAGAATCAGCACCGAGAAGATGATCGAGATGGCGAGCGAGAAATCGAGCAGCAGCGGCGGCAGCGGCAGGATCAGCACCACCAGGATGGCGATGACTCCGACGGCGAGCGCGAGATCGCCGCGCTTGAAGAAGGCGCCGAGGTCGCCGAGGGCCGGGAGCGTGATGCCGCGGGTTGCGGTGGTGGGGGCCGATGCGGCGGTGGTGTCGCTCATGCCTTGCAATTCGCTGGGCGCACGATTGTACCGAAAGCCGAACCTCGCTTCCGGCCCCCTGCGCTAAACCGCCTTGTTACCGGGCGGCGCGGACGCGGACCGAATTACAAAAGGGCTATCGGGCGCCCGCGCGCGGGTCGCCCAGAATCAAGCAGCACCACCCAAGGTGAAGCAGCCCACCCCGGCAAACTTTGCCCAGTTTATGGTTAGCGGGAAGTTAATACCGCCGCCTTGGCGGCAACTCTATTTCCGTTTCCAGATCTCGCTGCCGATCTGGCGGCCGCCGGCATAGGTCCAGACCCCCTCCCAGTTGCCGCCGTCGGAGCCGTAGAGCGCGAGCCCGGTGTCGTTGCCGGAGCGGTAGGAGACCGCGAGGAAATTCTTGTCGCCGAGGCCGGTGCCCACATAGCGCGTGCCGCCGACGACCCAGACCACGCGATAGGTGTCGCCGGTGCGGGTGACGCTGACCGTGCCGCGATAGTGCGAGCCATTGCCGGGGTTGGTGCCAGTCACATTATAGGAACCGACCGGATCGGCGGCGAAGGCGGCTGCGGTGCTGATCAGCAGAGCGGTAACAATGGCGAGAAAGCGCATGGTGTGCCCCCAAGGATGCGTGAAGCCCGCCGCAGGCGCGGCCGCGACGGCAGCCAGTCTAGGGCGTCGCCGGAATGGCGACAATGAGAGGCAGTCGCGGCGCGGTGGCCGCCGGTCAATTGGTGAGCGGCGGAAAGACGTGATGGCCGCCGGGCCCGAGCGGCAAGGGCGTGACGCGCGTGACCGCGGCGAGGTCGAGCGCCCCATAAAGATGCGGGAACAGGGCGCCGCCGCGCGAGGGCTCCCATTTCAGGGCGGCACCCAGACAGGCGGCATCGACGGCAATCAGCAGGAGATTGTCCTGCCCGCCGAAATGCTTGGCGGCGGTTTCCTGAACCTGCTCGGTGCTGGAGAAATGGATGAAGCCGTCGCGCCGGTCGACCTCGGAGCCGCGGAAGACGCCGTCGCGTTCGGCGGCGCGCCAGAGCGGGGCAGGGCAGATCTTATACACCGTGGGCATCGTGAAGCGGTCCGGCTATGTGGTTGAGACGTCGAGGGTTATCACACGTGTTGCGTTGGTGCATGGGGGCATGCACCAAACAATATTGATATTCCAGAGCTCGTATGTATATGCCCGCGCAAATCCTCACGGAGATATCATGCTGAAGACGGAGGAGTATCTGATCGAAACCGCCGACCGTTGCGCGCGGTTAGCCAATGAAGGCCGCGCCTTGATCGATCGGTTGGAGGCGATCAGCCATGAACTCATGGCTAAGGCGGTCGAACTCGATACCGAGCGGGACAAGGGTCAGAAGACTGCCGTTCAATCCGGCCAGAAGGCCGCTTCCTGATCGATTGTTTGTCTGATTCGAATGAGAAAGCCCGGCCGTTGTGCCGGGCTTTCTTTTTTAGTCTTCGAGGCGATGAGGATTGCGTTACGCCGCCCCGCGCATCTCCCCGCCGCCGGGCGGCGGAATGGGCGCGCCGTCATGGGCGTATTCGTTGAGCTTGTTGCGCAGCGTGCGGATCGAGATGCCGAGGATATTGGCGGCATGCGTGCGGTTGCCCAGGCAGTGCTTGAGCGTTTCCAGGATGAGATCGCGCTCGACCTCGGCCACGGTGCGCCCGACCAGATTGCGGGTGACCTGCTCGGCGGCCATGGTGGCATGGGCGACGGCGCCATGCGCGGTATCGAGCCGCGCGCCTTCCGGCGTGAGGATGCCGTCGATGCCGATCTCCGGTCCGCTCGCCAGCAGCACCGCGCGGTGCAGCGTGTTCTCCAGTTCGCGCACATTGCCCGGCCAGCGATGCGTGTTGAGCGCGCGGCGCGCCTCGGCCGAGAGCGGGCGTGCCGGCAGCCCGTTGGCGTCGGAATATTTCTTGATGAAGTATTGCGCCAGTTCGCCGATGTCGGCCGGCCGCTCGCGCAAGGGCGGCAGCTTCAGGTTCACCACGTTGAGGCGGAACAGAAGGTCTTCGCGGAATTTGCCGTCGCGCACCGCTTCGGCGAGGTTGCGGTTCGAGGTCGCGATGATGCGGATGTCGACCGGCACCGGGCGGCTGCCGCCGACGCGGTCGATCACGCGCTCCTGGATGGCGCGCAGGAGCTTGGCCTGCAGCCGCACGTCCATTTCGGAAATCTCGTCGAGTAAGAGCGTTCCGCCGTTCGCCTCCTCGAACTTGCCGATGCGGCGGCCGAGTGCGCCGGTGAAGGCGCCTTTCTCGTGGCCGAACAACTCGGATTCCAACAGGTTCTCCGGAATGGCGGCGCAATTGACCGAAATGAACGGTTTCTTGGCGCGCTGCGAACGCGTGTGCACAAAGCGCGCCAGCACCTCCTTGCCGGTGCCGCTTTCGCCGGTGATCAGCACGGAGGCGTCGGAGCCCGCGATCTGGGTCGCGAGCTTGACCACGCCGGCCATCGCTTCGTCGCGATAGATCATCTCGCGCCGATCGTCAGCCACCGCCGCCAGCACCGCCGCGATCAGATCGGGGTCAGGCGGCAGCGGGATGTACTCCTTGGCGCCGGCATGAATGGCCTTGACCGCCGCGCGTGCATCGTTGGAAACGCCGCAAGCGACGATCGGCACATGGATGCGCTCGGCGTCGAGCCGGTTCCCAAGGTCGCGGATGTCGAGACTGACGTCCACCATCAGAAGGTCTGCCCCGCGCCCTGCGCGCAGCACGGCCAGCGCCTGCGTGTTGCTTTCCGCATGGGTGACGCTGGCGCCCTTGTCCATCGCGAGCTTGGTCGCGGTGGTGAGCTGGCCGCCAAGCGTGCCGACGATCAGAAGTCTCATTGGGAATATCCTTGCATCGCGAAGCGAGGCGAACGGCGGGTAGCGAATGGCGGATAGGGAAGAGCCCTTTCATCCCTATTCGCTATTCGCCGCGCGTTGTTTACCGCGTTCTGCATTAGTTGCGTTCCTGCTTGATGATTTCGGTCATGGTCACACCGAGCTTCTCCTCCACCAGGACCACCTCGCCGCGCGCCACCAGCCGGTCGTTGACGTAGATGTCGATCGCCTCACCGACCTTGCGGTCGAGTTCCAGCACCGTGCCGGGGCCGAGGCGCAGCAATTCACCGACCTCCATGCGCGAGCGGCCGAGCACGGCGGAAACCTTGACCGGTACATCGAACACCGCCTCGAGGTCGGCAGCGGCGCGGTTGACTGGTTCGCCGTCGCTGGCCGCCAGTGCGTCCTCCTCGACGGTCGGCAAAGCTCCCTCTTCCAAATTGGGAAGCGGCACCTCGGTGTTGTTTTCTTCTTCAGCCATCGTGTCGGTTCCTTGGATTATTGCCTTGCCGATCTGCGGGCCGCCACGTAGCGGGCGACCACCTCGTCAATCGTGGCGCGGATCGCAGCCTGATCGCGCACGACGCCGCCGTCGATCCATTCGATGCGGCAGTCGCCGGGCGCCATGGCGGCGTCCGAATGCACGGCCAGGCGGCCCTCAAAGCCGCGCGCCTGCGCGATCTCCTCAAGCTTATGCTTGGTGCTGTCGTAGATGTCGACGCTGACATAGACCACCACGTGCGGCGTCTGCACCAGATGGCGGAAACTTTCGGTGGCGAGCGCGGAAATCTCGGCCATGGGTTCGCAGGCAATCAGTTCGGGTGCGAGCTTGCCGGCCACCGCCACCGCGACCTCCACCGCCTCGGTTTCCAGCCGTGTCTCGATATCGGTGAGCTTGCGATGCAGCCGCTCGAGGCTGTCGGCGATCAAGGCGAGCGCCGTGGCCACGTGCTGGGTGGTCTCGTTGCGCGCCTGCTCCTGGCCGGCGGTAAAGCCGTTGCGATAGGCCTGCGATTCGGCGTCGGCGCGCCGGCGTTCGTGCTCGACCAGCGTGATGGTCGGCTTCTCGCTGGCGGCGAAGTCCAGGTCGAACAGATATTTGGCGTTCGCTTTCATTCTGCTTGCGGCCTCAATAGATCAGTTCGTCATCGCTGCGGCTCTTGGAGATCAGGATCTCGCCCTTGGCGGCAAGGTCCTTGGCGATGTTGACCAGCAGCGTCTGCGCCTCGTCGACGTCGCGCAGGCGCACCGGACCCATGGCCTGCATGTCGTCGACCAGCATCTTGGCAGCGCGCGAGGACATGTTGGTAAAGAAGAACTGGCGCACGGCTTCGCTGGCGCCCTTGAGCGCGACCCCTAGCTTGTCCTTGTCGATGTTGCGCATCAGCGTCTGAGTCGAGGCCTGATCGAGTCTGACCAGATCGTCGAAGGTGAACATCAGCGCCTTGATGCGCTCGGCCGCGTCGCGGTTCTCCTGTTCCAACGCGGAGAGGAAGCGGGTTTCGGTCTGGCGGTCGAAAGAT
>JAKAMD010000329.1 GCA_021823875.1 Pseudomonadota bacterium
TCGGCGTCGAAATCGTAGAGCGAGGGACGCCCGCCCTGGAAGCCGCGCGAGGTGTTGGCCGAACCTTGCGCGTCGTGCTCGGCGAGGTGGCGTGAGAACTCGGCGAAGCCGCGCGCATCCTTGAGCAGGAAGGGCAGGCGGCTCGGCCCCTGGCCGTAACCCTTGGCAACGGCGGCGGAGCCATGGCGCTCGAATTCATCGCCGAGCGCGCGCGAGGCGGTTTGGAATTCCTGGGTGTACCAGCGTTCGCTGCCCGAACCGGTGCCGGCCAGCACCATCGAGCGCACGCGCTCCGGATGATTGAGCGCCACCTGCACGCTGGTATAGCCGCCCATCGACAGGCCGATGAGATGCGCCTTGTCGATCTTGAGATGATCGAGCATGGCGACGGCGTCGCGCATCACGTGCTGGTAGGTGTAGGCGTTCTTGTCGGCCGGCACCTCGGAGGGCGCATAGCCGCGCGCTGAATAGGCGATGCAGCGGTAGCGCCGGCTGAAGGCGCGCATCTGCGGCTCCCAGCCGCGATAGTCGGAGGCGAATTCGTGCAGGAACAGGATCGGCGTTCCTTCGCCGGCTTCTTCGTAATAGAGGCGGACGTTGTCGGGTGTGGTGGCGTAGGGCATGGGACGGATCCGTTTCGGTGCGTGTTGAAGACCCCCATAGCCTTTCTGCCGCCCCGCCGTACAGGGCAGGAATCAAAACGGCCGGCGAAATTGGCCGGCCGCAATCGACTTCAAATCGGTGAGGAGCCATTCAGCCGTGCATGCGGTTGACCCAGGCGGTCTGACGCAAGCCCTTGAGCCGGTGCGCGGCGGTCTTGGCCTCGGCGCGGCTTGAAGCGGCGCAGGTCCGGTATTCGAGATCGGCGACGCGCGACATCAGCGGCTTCTTGCGGAACAGGCGCGCGAATGGGCTCACGCCGCCATTGACCTTCAAGGACGACAGCGCCTGCGCCACGTTGCCGGCCGGGCCGAAAGCGATCAACTCACCGGTCTGGCTGTGGCGCACCTCGTAGACGCCCGGCCCCATCGGTGCCTCGACATTGTCGCCGCTTTCCACGTCGGGAAAGCGCTTCCAACCACTCCACATCTGCACCATTCGGACAAACCTCGATCTCAACGACTCACGGCGCCCACCAGAACGCCAGAGCTAACTATTGATCTTGGTCGTCGCAACCACTCTTGATGATTTTTCATAGCATTGCCGCCGCGGCAAGTCTTTGAGGCGGATCAAGGACTTGGAGGTATCTTACGGTGGCGTGCCGGCGCTCAGTGACCGGGCAGGACCACCACTTTGGGGGCCTTGGGGAGGCTGGTCCTGGAGACGACCAGCGAGGGCACGGCGGCGATCTCCACCGGCCATTCCTTGCGCACGCGATCGAGGAAACGGTTGAGCGTGTACGCGCTGAAATAGTGCATCGGAATCATCAGCGGTGCCTTGAGCGCATGCAGCACCTCGACCATGCCGTCGAGGTTGAGCGTGTAGGAGCCGTCGACCGGCACCAGCACCACGTCGAGCCGGCCGATGGCGTCGAGCTGCTGCTGGTTGAGCGTGTGATGCAGATGGCCGAGATGGCCGATGCACAGATTGGCGATCTCGAAGATGAAGATGGAATTGCCGTAGCGCTCGGTGCTGCCGTCGTAGCTGCGGATATTGGTCGGCACATTGCGCACGCGTACGTCTTTGTAGCTGAGATCGAGCTGCGCCGGCTTCTCCTGCTCGGCCCAGCCGCGCAGCACGAACTTGATGGCCGGGTCGGGATGGTCGGTGTAGTGCGTCGGGTGCGCGTGATTCATGGTCACGATATCGGGCGTGACCGGCGGCCTCACCATGTCGTTGTAGTCGGTGGCGATGCGCACGAGCTGCGGGCTTTCGATCAGAAAGGTGCTGTGCCCGATATAGGTGAGGCGCACCTCATCGGGCTTGAGCGCAGCCAGCCGGAACGCAGCAGGGATCACCGCTGGCGCACGGTTCGCGATCAGTCCGGGACAGCTCTGCCGCATTTCAGGCTTGGGCGTGGGCGGCGCGACGCCTTGCGCGGCGGCAGGTGTGAGCGTGGCGAGCAGCGCCGCCACTGCACCGATGAGGACTTTCGACATGTCGCCCATGTGACCGAACTCGCAAGCGAACCGGCGATCGGGAATCTGGCACGGCTCGCAACGGCCTGCCATGGGGCTAACATGGCGCTCACGCGGATATGATTTGGCGCGCGGCGCCTGGGTTGTCGTCATGCCCGGCCTTGTGCCGGGCATCCACGCCTTAACATTCACGCAGCGGCCAAAACGTGGATGGCCGGGACAAGCCCGGCTATGACATTGGGGCTGCTGGTTATCGCGATATGTCTCGCTATTCGAAATAGTGCCGGTCGCGCAGCGAAACGATGATCCCGCGCGGCGTCGCCACCACCCAACGGCCGTTCTGATGCTTGATCGACTGCACCGGGCCGAGGCCGGGCAGGGGCGCGCCCGGCACCACCTGATAGATTTCGCCGTGGCCCTGCACATAGACGTAGCCGTCGCGCACGTCGCGCACGGTCCAGTCGCTCACCACCGTTGGCCGGTTGTCGGCGGCGGCGATATGCGGCGCCGGGCGCGGCAGCGGCACCGCGCTCGCGGCTTTCGGCAGCGCGCCGGTGATATCGGACGCGGTCCGTTGGTCGAGCTGCGCAGAAATCTTGGCGATCTCGGCATGCTCGGCCCTGTTGGTCTTTTCGAGATTGGCTCTCAGCAGGGCGACCTGCTTGGTCAGATGCGCGATCGATTGCTGCATGGCCTTGCGCTCTTCCAGCCCGGCGACGTTGCGGCTGGGCGGCGCCCAGGTGCCGCTGGCGAGCGAGCCGAACAGCGCGCCGAGACCGGCGGCCAATGCCACCGAAGCGGCCAGCAATATCTGGCGCTTGTGGCGCAGCTTCAGATGGGCGCGCGGCTGCGACGGGACCGCCTCGGCAGGCGCCGGGGTTTCGGCCGCGCTATCGGTGGTGCTTTCCGTGACGTAGCCCGCCGGCGACAGCGGCGGCGATTCAACCACCGGCAAATCCCCTTCGCTCACGGGTGGCGAGGATTCGCCGTTCGTGCGCTCGGCCATGGTCGTTGTCCCGCAATGATCCTGGTTCACCGATCGGTAACCATGTTCGGTTACCAACCGGTTACCAATGGCGCACCGGCGGGGCGGCGCGCCTCGTCGCGGGGATCAGAGCGTCAGGCCGTTCTCGGCCGCCAGCGCTTTGAGCGAGACCGCCGGGCGGGCCCCGACATGCTGGATCACTTCCGCCGCGGCCATGGCGCCGAGTTGCGCGGCGGTGCCGTGATCCTTGCCGCGCGCCAAGCCGACCAGGAAGCCGGCGGCGAACAGATCGCCGGCACCGGTGACATCGACCACCTGCTCGACCGGCGCCGCCGGCACCGCCTCGATGCGGTCCGGGGTGACCACCACGCAGCCTTTGGCGCTGCGGGTGACGACGGCGAGCTTGGCTTCCTTCTGCAGCGCCAGGGTGGCGACCGCGAAATCGGCCGTCTCATAAAGGCTGTGCAGTTCGTGCTCGTTGGAGAAGACGATGTCGACGATGCCCTTGCGGATCAGATCGAGGAATTCGGCGCGATAGCGGTCGACGCAGAAGGAGTCCGACAGCGTCAGCGCGACGCGGCGTCCGGCCTTGTGCGCGATGCTTGCCGCCTTGATGAAGGCTTCCTTGGCCTGCGGCGGATCCCACAGATAACCTTCGAGATAGACGATGGACGCATCGGCCACCGTCTTTTCGTCGATGTCGTCGGGCTTGAGATCCTGCGCGGCGCCGAGAAACGTGTTCATGGTGCGCTCGCCGTCCGGCGTCACCATGATGTAGCAGCGCGCGGTCGAGGGACCGCCGTTTGCCGGCGTGACGTCGAAGGCGACGCGGGCCGCACGAATGTCGTGCGCGAAGGCCTTGCCGAGCTCGTCGCCCTTGACCTTGCCGATGAAGGCGGCGCGGGCACCGAAGCTCGCCACGCCGACGATAGTGTTGGCCGCCGAGCCGCCGGAGCTTTCGGTGGCCGGACCCATCGCCGCATAGATCGCGGCGGCGCGCGCTTCGTCGATCAGCGCCATGCCGCCCTTGTGCATGCCCTGCGCCACCAGGAAATCGTCTTCGGCACGGGCGATCACGTCGACGATGGCGTTGCCGATGCCGAGTACGTCGTAGCGGGAAGCGGTCATGCGGGGTGTCCCTCCTTGATGCGCGGCGCACTATAACGATTGAGGCTTTCGA
>JAKAMD010000330.1 GCA_021823875.1 Pseudomonadota bacterium
GGCGTACGTATGACGAGATCGCCGAGCAGGCGGGGCTGAGCCGCACGGGCGTGTTCAACATCTGCAAGCGCCATGCGGCGGGTGGGGCGAAGGCGCTGCATGACGCGCCCGGCGGGAACAAGCTTGGCGAGAGGCGGCTGCTCAGCGCCGAGCAGGAATCGGCGGTGTGCAAGCTGATTGCGGACAAGACGCCCGACCAGTTGAAGATGCCCTACGCGCTGTGGTCGCGCACGGCGGTGGGCGAACTCATCGAGCAGCGCTACGGCATCCGGCTGGCGGTTCGCACGGTGGGTCTGTATCTGTCGCGCTGGGGTTTCACGCCGCAAAAGCCGCTGCGCCGGGCTTACGAACCGTCGCCGGCGGCGGTAAAGAAGTGGCTCGGCGAGCAATACCCGGAGATCGAGGCGCGCGCCAGGGCCGAGGGCGCGGAGATCCACTGGGGGGATGAGACCGGATTGCGCAGCGATGACGTGCGTAGGCGCAGCGACGCACCGCAGGGGCAGACGCCGGTAGTTCGCGTCGACAACGAGCGACACGGACTCCCGGTCATTTCCACGGTCACGAACAAGGGAACGATGCGCTGGAAGATGTTCGACGGTGCGCTCAACTCCGCCATCCTGATCGATTTCCTGAAGCGGCTGGTCAAGGGCGCGGACCGCAAGGTCTACCTGATCCTGGACAACCTTCGGGTGCATCACGGCAAGCCGGTGAAGGAGTGGCTGGCCAGGCACCAGGACGACATCGAGGTCTTCTGCCTGCCGAGCTACAGCCCGGAGCTGAACCCGGACGAGATGGCCAACGCCGATCTGAAGCAGGCCGTCACCAAGCTGGCGCCCGCGTGCAGAAAGCTGCAGCTCGTCTGGGCGACCGCCCGCCATCCGCGCAGGGTGCAGCGCCAGCCCGAGCGGATCATGCGCTACTTCAGACACGACCCGGTTCGGTATGCGGCCTGATTCAACTTGGTTCGTGCCGACTCAATAATTCCTGGTGGCAATATCTCGCGGAAACAGCGGCGAGCATGCCCGCTCAGACGCGGACCGGGGTCGGCCACCGTTCAGCCCGCAGGTGAGGTTGCGCATGAATCGATCGATGCCGGAGACCGCTATCCAACTTGCATGGCAACTTCCACAACCATCTTGCCGGAATGTTTGGCTGCTTCCAGATACGTATACGTGTAACCAGCACGATGGAAGAGCTCGCGGCCGAAACCGTGGCGGCCGACAAGGTGCTGGTGTTCTGACTGCAAGGCCCGGTGATGTGCGAGCTGTTCGCGATGAGCGCGCTTTTCAACCGACGTGAACCGGTCGCTCGCTTTGCTGCGTCCGCGCTGCGTCGAGGTCGAGCCATTGATCCACGGCGCGCGCCGGCGGTGGGGCGGTCCACGCTGTCGCTGGTGGCGGCGGCGATGGGGATCGCCCCGGAGACCGGCATGGGCGCGATCCGCTTCGGTCTCGGGCGCGGCTCGACGGAAGGCGGGATCGAGGCCGTCGTCGCGGAGTTGATGCGGGTGCTTTTTTGATCGGCACCGGCAAAACGACTTCCATCGGCCCGCAGGCTTACGCCGGCTGGCGCGCGACCTCGCTCGGCGCTTTGACAGAAACGCTGGAGCAGCGGCTGATGCTCGACCTGCTTGGCGACCTGGCCGGCGCTCGCGTGCTCGACATCGGCTGCGGCGATGGCGCCCTGGTTCGCGCCCTGGCCGCGCGGGGGGCGATGGCGGTCGGGGTCGATCCCGATCCGGCGATGTTGGCCGCCGCGCGACAGCGCGACGCGGAGGCGAACATCTTCGCGAATTTCCTGGAGGCACGCGCAGAGTCCCTGCCATTCCCGGATGCCTCCTTCGACGTGGCGATCGCCGTGACTGTGCTTTGCTTCGTCCCGGACGCGAAAGCCGCCGTGCGCGAAATGGCGCGGGTGCTGCGGCCGGGCGGGCGGCTGGTGCTCGGCGAACTCGGGCGGTGGAGTCTTTGGGCCTTGAAGCGCCGCCTTCGCGGCTGGCTCGGCTCGGCGACCTGGAAGGCGGCGCAATTTCGTGACGCCGGAGAGCTTCGCAAGCTTGCCGAAGCCGCCGGGCTGACCGTGACGGCGACGCGCGGCGCGATCTTCTATCCGCCCGCCGGATGGCTGGCTCGCGCCTTGGCGCCGATCGATCCCTGGCTCGGCCGGCGCGCGACCGTCGGCGCCGCCTTCATCGCCCTGGTGGCGACGCGCCCCAAAGATCGTTGAGGGACGACCGTGGTCGACAAAACTGCTGCGCATCGGCGCGAAATCTGGGCCAATCCCGGTGGCGCTGCTGTCGCGGAATCTACTTCGCCGGAGCGACCTCGACGGTCACGTGCGACAGGACGCGAAAGCGGTCGAGCATGGCGCGATAGAACTCGGCGTCGCGGGCCTCGTCGGTTTCCACGCTGAGAATGGCGGCAACGTGGCCGGGGCCGACGCGCCACAAGTGCAGATCCGTTACGCGATCGCCTTCGGATTCCACCGTTGTGCGGAGGTCTTCGGCGAGCTGCGGGTCGGGGGTCATGTCGAGGAGGATCGCGCCGGTATCCCGGATCAGCCCGTACGACCAGGTTGCGATGACCGCCGCGCCGATGATTCCGGCCAGCGGATCCATCCATAGCCACCCGAACGTGCGCGCCAGGACCAGTCCGACGATCACGAGAATGGATACCGCCGCATCGGCAGCGACGTGAATGATGGCGGCACGCATGTTGTTGTCGCGGTGGGCTGCGCTAGCGCGTTCCGGTCCATGACCGTGACCGTGGTGATGGTGGTCATGGTCGTCGCCATGGTCATGGTCGTGATCGTGTCCCGGGTGATGATGATGGCCGCCGCGGCTGAGAATCCAGGCGCTTCCGATGTTCACCGCCAGGCCGACGAAGGCGATGGGGATGGCTTGGGCAAAATGAATCTGCACGGGCCGAAGCAGGCGAAGAACGGATTCGTACCCGATCAACAGCGCGATCATCGCGAGGATGATCGCGCTCGTGAATCCCGCGAGATCCCCCATCTTGCCGGTGCCGAAGGAGAATCGGGGATCGTTTGCGTGGTCGCGGGCATAGCGGTAGGCCAATGCCGCCAGCAGCAGGGCGCCGGCATGGGTGCTCATGTGCAGGCCGTCGGCAACCAGCGCAATCGATCCGAAGAGCAGGCCGCCGACGATTTCCGCGAACATCATCGCTCCGCACAGGGCGATCACGGCCCAGGTGCGCCGTTCGCTCGCCTCGTGGTCGGCGGCAAGAAAGACGTGCCCGTGGCTCCCCGGTGCTGCGGTGGCTGCTTCGATCATGATCGCATCCTCACCCGACGTGCTCACTTGATGTAGCTGCGAAGCACGTCGATCAGCTGTTCCCGCGCGTCCGCCGCGCCGGATTCGCCTCCGGCGTCGACCAGGTGCGTGCGCACGTGATCTTCGAGAACTTCGTTCATCAGGCCATTGACGGCCCCCCGAACCCCCGCGATCCGATGCATGACCGTTTCGCAGCCGGATTCCTCTTCCAACGCCCGTTCGATGGCTTCGACCTGGCCGCGGATGCGACGGACCCGGGCCAACAGCTTTTTCTTCTCGTGAACGGTGTGGGACATATAGGGGGGTATCCTATCAAAGGTCGATTGATTGCCGGTTGCAATTTTATGGAATGCCTGATGAAGTACGAGCGATACACGAGACATGGGCTGTTGCGGCCGCGCGAAGTTTGACCAGACGCGCCGACCTGCCCGTGATCAGCACGATCGCGGGTGATACGTTAATTTTGCTGCAAGAGCTGGGTTGCTTGCTGGTCACTCGATGACCGGCATACCATGGCGAATCTGCTCATTTTTCAGTCGGCGCGAACAACCCAAAGCCCTTCATCTGGACCGCCAAGGCCACGGACATCTTGCAGAAAGTCATCCGCGCAAATCAGCGGTTAAGTTCCAAACAGAATGAAGCACTACACTAGCGGTTACCCGGCCAGCGCGATATTGACCTTCTTTCCGAGCGCGGCCGCGGCGCTCGCCAGGGTCGTAAGGGTCAAGCTCGGATCTTCCTCATCCAATAGACGATTGAGCGCCGCACGGCTGGTGTGCATGCGTTTGGCAAGCTCGGTTTTCGTGATGTCCTGCGCCTTCATGGCTTTGGCGATCTGCCAAGCGATGACGCGCTTCAGCGCCACAGCGGTGGCCTGTTCGTGCATCGCCTCTTCCTTGAGGAAGTCGTCGAAGCTGCTGCCAATGTTCCTCTTGCTCATGTCTATCTCC
>JAKAMD010000331.1 GCA_021823875.1 Pseudomonadota bacterium
GCGCCAAGCTTTGCGCGCCGAAATCGGCGCGCGGCTCGGCGCAGCCCTGTCGACGACCCACGAGCACATGACTGTGCCTGGCGGCTATACGCCCGATGCGACCAGCGCCGGCCGCCGCGCCCTGCGCAATACCGCGCTCGATCTCTTGGCGGCGACCGGAGGCCAAGCGGCGATCGCCCGTGCGGTGGCGCAATATGCAGCCGCCGACAACATGACCGAGCGCATGGCAGCGCTCGCCACGCTGTCGTTGCACGATGTTCCTGAGCGCTGGCAGGCGCTCGACGATTTCTACCGGCGCTATGCGGCGGATGCTCTGGTCATCGACAAATGGTTCTCGCTGCAGGCAGCCATTCCGCAAGCCGATACCCTCGACAACGTGCGCAAGCTGACCGGCCACCCCGCTTTTTCGATGGTCAATCCGAACCGCGTGCGCGCGCTCATCGGCGCCTTCGCGCAAGCCAATCCGACCCAGTTCAACCGCGCCGACGGTGCCGGCTACGCCTTCATTGCCGACACAGTGCTCGCGCTCGATCCAAGAAATCCGCAAGTCGCAGCGCGCATGGCGACCGCTTTCCGCACCTGGCGCATATTGGAGCCCGCTCGTCGCGCTCTGGCGGAAAGCGCGCTTCGGCGCATCAAGGATGCTCCCGGACTTTCGCGCGATCTCTCGGACATTGTCGAGCGGGCACTCGCCGCGGTTTGAAAGCGCTCGCCGCGCGATCCGGTAGGCTCTTACCCTTTGGCCGGACATCAGATTTTGTGGGTAACGATTTTTAAATATTTGACTCTGGGACTCTCGACAAATCACCGGCCATCGATTCCAATCGAAAAGTGATTCGGGAAGAGATGCGGCACATCCTGACCGATCCAGGCTGGTAGGGGAAATTCCAAACGGAGGCCGTCTATGGCGCGCGCCGATGTGGCGAGTGCGTCTGCGCGTTCTGATTCGATCAAAGGGTTGGCGCAATCGATCGCCAAGCCGGCCTACCGGCGTCTCTTGACGGCTGAACCGCTGCTCCGCCGCGCCGTTCCTGTCCTCATCGTCGCCTTCCTCGCCACCATCGCCGTCGGCGCCGTCGTACAACTGCTCGACCATCGCCAGCAGACGCTGAGCGACATGGTGCTGGCGCTCGAAGCGGTCACCGATATCGCCAGCGAACGGCTGGAGCAGCCGCTGCAACGTCCCGCCGATGCGGTCGAACGGCCACAACAGGTGCTGTCCAGCTCGCTGCCGGTCTGGGCGACGGCCTCCGGCCGGAAATTTCTTCTGACCAATGCGGAAGGCGTCATCGCGGCTGTGACGCCGGGCTACGAAGCGGCCATCGGGCGCCAGCTGAACGACGTGCTCGGGCCGAGCCAGTTGCTCACCACATTCGGCGCCCACGCCGGCGTCATGGACATCACCTTGGCTGACGGCACCCGCGCTTACGCCACCGTGCGCATGCTGAAAGCGCCCTTCGGCCAGATCGCCGCCGTGCAGCCGCGCGAGGCGGCACTTTCACCCTGGCGCTCGCTCTCCACCCTCACCGTCACGCTGTCGGCCACCACCGGCTTCGTCGTTCTCATCCTCGGCTTCGCCTTCCATTGGCAGGCGACGCGGGCGCGCGAAGCCGACGTGATCTACGAGACCGTGCGCAGCCGCATCGATACCGCACTCAATCGTGGACGCTGCGGACTATGGGACTGGGATCTGGCGCGCGGCCGTATCTTCTGGTCGCAGTCGATGTTCGACATACTTGGCCTGGAAGCCAAGGACGACCTACTCACATTCGGCGACATCAGCGCCCTGGCGCACCCTGACGACGTGCGGCTCTACGAGCTCGCGACCGAACTCGCCAGCGCCAAGGCTTCGACAGTTGATCACGCCTTCCGCATGCGCCACGCCCAGGGCCATTGGGTGTGGCTGCGCGCCCGCTGTGAACTAGTGCGCCAGCCGGGCGAACCGGGGCTGCACCTGATCGGCATTGCCGTCGACATCACCGAGCAGAAGAACCTGGTCGAAAAGACCGTCGCCGCCGACATGCGCCTGCGCGACGCCATTGAGACGATCCCCGAAGCTTTCGTCTTGTGGGATGCCGACAACCGGCTGGTCCTGTGCAATTCCAATTTCCAGGAGCTGCACGACCTACCCGACGAGGCGATTACCGTCGGCGCCTCCTATGAATCGGTTGTAGCCGCCGGCCGCCAGCCGATCGTGCGCAAAAAGATCATCACCGGCGGCCCGACGATCCCCGGTGCGCGCACCTTCGAGGCGCAGCTCGAGGATGGACGCTGGCTGCACATCAGCGAACGGCGCACCAAGGACGGAGGCTATGTGTCGGTCGGCACCGACATCACGGCCCTTAAGATGCACGAGGAGAAGCTGATCGAAGGAGAGAAACGGCTGATGGCGAGCGTCGCCGATCTGCGGGTCTCGCAACAACGTTCGGCCGAACTCGCTGAGAAATATGCTGCGGAGAAGACGCGTGCCGAGGAGGCCAACCAGGCCAAGTCGAAATTCCTCGCCAATATGAGCCACGAATTGCGCACGCCGCTCAACGCCATTATCGGCTTTTCCGAGATCATGGAGTCGGGCATGTTCGGCCCGCTTGGCGCGCCGAAATATCAGGAATACTGCACAGACATCCACAGCAGCGGACAATACCTGCTCGACGTCATCAACGACATCCTCGACATGGCCAAGATCGAAGCCGGCCGGATCAGGCTTGAATTCGAGGATCTCGAACTCGATGCGCTGCTCAACGAAGCGATGCGGGTGGTCTCGGCGCGGGCACAGGACAAGCAGCTCGAACTGGTCGACAAGATTGCGCCCGAGCTTGGACTGCGGGCCGATCGCCGCGCGCTCAAGCAGATCGCGCTCAACCTGCTTTCCAACGCGGTGAAGTTCACGCCCGCCGGCGGGCGCGTCACCTTGCGGGCGCGCGCGACCGATCGATGCGTCGTGCTGTCGATTTCCGATACCGGCATCGGTATCGCCGCGGATGCGCTGGCGAGGCTCGGCCGTCCCTTCGAACAGGTCGAAAGCCAGCTCACCAAGAGCCACCAAGGCTCCGGCCTGGGGCTCGCCATCTCCAAATCGCTGGTTGAACTTCACGGCGGCACCATGCGCATCCGCTCCGCACCCGGCCGAGGCACGCTGGTGCTGGTGCGGCTACCGCTCCATCCGCAATGCACGCTGCCGAAGGAAGAAGCGGCGTAATAGCGCATTCTCAAGTGCGCATGATCTCATCCGAAAACCGGTCTCCATCCCCGATCAGGTCGGGGACAGGCTTTTTCGGGATCACGCGCTACGGCGCCTTGCCCATGATCCGCACGAAGCTCTCACGCACCTTGGCCTGCGTCTCGATCAGCGTGGCGTCGAGCGCGGCGAAGTCCGGCACGTCGGCCGCGCGCGCGAGCAGGCGCAGCAATTCAGCTCCGGCGGTCTTGGGATCGAACTGGTCGGGCAGGCAAAGCCGGAGGATTTGCGTCAAGTCGTGAAAGAGCTGCACTGCCGGCCGCAAGATTTCCGCATCTTCAACCGGCAACACACGCAGGCGCCAAGCCTTGTCGAGCACACGCGCGGTCGAGTTATCGAGGATATCCGGCAACGCATGAGCGTGCACGAGCTGCAGATATTGCGCGATGAACTCGATATCTATCAGGCCGCCAGCCGCATATTTGAGATCCCAGCGGTCGCTATCGCCCTTCTCCTTGGCGATGGCCGCGCGCATTTCCACAACATCGCCGGCGATCAGCTCGGGGTCGCGCGGCCTCCGCAGGATGTCACCGATGACCTCTTCGATATGCGCCTTGAACGCGGGCGAGGCCGACACCACGCGTGCGCGCGTCAGTGCCATGTGCTCCCAGGTCCAGGCCTCGTTCTCCTGATAGCCGGTGAAGCTCTCGATCTGGGTCGCCAGCGGGCCGGCGCGTCCCGAGGGACGCAGCCGCATGTCGACGGAATAGAGCGCGCCGTAATTGGTTTGCGCGGTCAACGCGTTGATCAGCCGCTGCGTCAGCCGCGCGAAATACTGCGCGCCGTAAAGCGGGCGCTCGCCGTTCGACTCCGGATGCTGCGAATCGAAATCGTAGATCAGGATCAGGTCGAGATCGGAGGTCGCCGTCATCTCGCGCCCGCCGAGCTTGCCCATTGCGACCACCGCCGTCTCTTGGGCATGCATAAGGCCGTGGGTGGCGGTAAAATTCTCGGCCACTGCCCGGTGCACGGCGCGGATCACCGCGTCGCCCAGCCCGGCGA
>JAKAMD010000332.1 GCA_021823875.1 Pseudomonadota bacterium
CACCGGCGGGATGATCTGCTGGGCGGTCGGGATCTGCGCGATCACCGACTTGAAGCGCGAGAAGAACAGCGTGCAGACGTCGAAGCCGCCGTGCTCGAACAGTGTCACCACCTTCTTGGCGATCATGTCGGCATGCTCAAAGCCGAGCTGCTTGACGCCGCGCAATTCGACGGTCTCGATGATCTGCTTACCGAACAGACGGCGAAGCTGATCGTAACCCTTGCGGCCGACGCAGAGGATTTTCACCTCTTTGCCCTGGCTGATCAGCGCATTGGCCTTGTCGCGCGCCAGCCGCACGATCGCCGAGTTGAACGGGCCGCAGAGGCCGCGCTCGGCGGTGCAAACGACCAGAAGATGCACGTTGTCGCTGCCGGTGCCGGCAAGCAGCTTGGGCGCCGAGTCGCTGCCGGCAACCGCGGCGGCGATCGAGCCCAGCACTTTGCCCATGCGTTCGGCATAAGGCCGCGCGGCTTCCGCCGCCGCCTGCGCCCGGCGCAGCTTCGACGCCGCCACCATCTGCATGGCCTTGGTGATCTTCTGCGTCGCCTTGGTTGCGGCGATGCGGACCCGCATGTCCTTGAGGGAGGCCATGTCCTGCTCTTCCTAAAGACCCTTAGGCGAACGTCTTGGCGTAGCCGTCGACGATCTCTTTCAGCTTGCCGCCGTCGGCATCCGACAGGTCGCCGCTCTTGCCGATTGAGCCAAGCAGATCGGCGTGCTTGGAGCGCAGCAGCGTCAGCAGGCCGGTCTCGAAGTCGCGCACGCGCGCCACCTCGAACCTGTCGAGATAACCGTTGGTGCCGGCCCAGATCACGCAGACCTGCTCTTCCATCTTCAGCGGCGAGAACTGCGGCTGCTTCAGGAGCTCGGTCAGACGGGCGCCGCGCGCCAGCAGGCGTTGGGTGGTGGCGTCGAGGTCGGAGCCGAACTGCGCGAAGGCCGCCATTTCGCGGTACTGCGCGAGCTCGCCCTTGATCTTGCCGGCGACCTTCTTCATTGCCTTGGTCTGCGCCGAGGAACCCACGCGCGACACCGACAGACCGACGTTCACCGCCGGACGAATGCCCTGATAGAACAGGTCGGTCTCCAGGAAGATCTGGCCGTCAGTGATCGAGATCACATTGGTCGGGATGTAGGCCGACACGTCGTTGGCCTGGGTCTCCACCACCGGCAGCGCCGTGAGCGAGCCGGCCTTGTTCTCGTCGTTCATCTTCGCGGCGCGCTCGAGCAAGCGCGAGTGTAGGTAGAACACGTCGCCCGGATAGGCTTCGCGGCCCGGCGGGCGGCGCAGCAGCAGCGACATCTGGCGGTAGGAGACGGCCTGCTTGGACAGGTCGTCATAGAAGATCACCGCATGCATGCCGTTATCGCGGAAATACTCGCCCATCGTGCAGCCGGAGAACGGCGCCAGGAACTGCATCGGCGCCGGATCGGATGCGGTCGCCGCGATGACGATCGAGTATTCGAGCGCGCCCTGCTCTTCCAGCACCTTCACGAACTGCGCGACGGTGGAACGCTTCTGGCCAACCGCGACGTAGACGCAGTAGAGCTTGACCTTCTCGTCGTTCGACTGGTTGAGCGGCTTCTGGTTGAGGATGGTGTCGAGAATGATCGCCGACTTGCCGGTCTGACGGTCGCCGATGATCAGTTCGCGCTGGCCGCGGCCGATCGGGATCAGCGAGTCGACCGCCTTGAGGCCGGTCGCCATCGGCTCATGCACCGACTTGCGCGGAATGATGCCGGGCGCCTTCACGTCGACGCGGGCGCGGGCATCGGCCTTGATCGGGCCCTTGCCGTCGATCGGATTGCCGAGCGCGTCGACCACGCGGCCGAGCAGGCCCTTGCCGACCGGCACGTCCACGATGGCGCCGGTGCGCTTGACCGTCTGGCCTTCCTTGATCTCGCGGTCATTGCCGAAGATCACGATACCGACGTTGTCGATTTCAAGGTTGAGCGCCATGCCGCGCACACCGTTCTCGAACTCGACCATTTCGCCGGCCTGAACGTTGTCGAGGCCGTAGGCGCGGGCGATGCCGTCGCCGACGGAGAGCACCTGGCCGACTTCCGAGACTTCGGCCTCCTGGCCGAAGTTCTGGATCTGCTCTTTCAGGATGGCGGAAATTTCTGCGGCGCGGATATCCATCAGCGAGCCTCTTTCATCGCGAACTTGATCGCATTCAACTTGGTGCGGAGAGATGTATCGACCATGCGGCTGCCGACCTTGACGATCAGCCCGCCAATGATGGCCGGATCGATTTTGACGTCGAGATCGATGTCCTTGCCACCGGTCACCGACTTGAGCGCGTCCTTGAGCGCATCGAGATTCTTGTCGCCGAGCGCCTCGGCCACCGTCACCTGCGCGCTGACCTCGCCCTTGTTGCGGGCGACCAGCGCGCGGTAGGCGCGGATCATGTCGCGCACCGCGAACAGCCGGCGGTTGGTGGTGACCACGCGCAGGAAGTTGGCGGCCAGCCCGGTGATGCCAGCCTTGTCCAGGATCGCCGAGAGCGCCTTGAGCTGCTCGTCGGCGCCGAACACCGGGCTGCGCACCAGCCGGGCAAGATCGGCGCTTTCCCCGATCAGCGCGTCGAATTTTTCGAGATCGGCTTTGACCGTGTCGGTCGCCTTGCTGTCGCGCGCGAGCTCGAACAGCGCGTTGGCGTAACGGCCGGCCATGCCGGAGATGAGGGGGTCTTCACCTGCCACGGGACGCTTCTTTCGGGTGCCTTCACTCACAGGACCGACGCCGTCGCAGGACGGCGGCGCAAATACTTGGAATTCAAGAGGGAATTCCGACCTCAGGGGACGTCGCGGGAGCCTGCGGAAACCCCCCATGAAATCGAGGCGCTAGCTAACACAGGGGAAAAGATGGCGCAACATGCGGCACGCCCTCCCCCTGGACGGGGAGGATCGCTCGCCGGACCGGAGCGGAGGCGGATCACCCTCCCCCCTCCGAGGGGAAACCTGGCGCACCTACCCTCGAAATCCGCAATACAGGGATGCCTCGCCAGAATGGTATGCGCAGGCTAGCCTCCGCGCGCGCGGTCGAGCGCTCGTTGCGGCGGCCGGACGTCAAATAAGCGCCAGCCGGGGCCGCAGGGAGCAATGCCGCACGTACGCAGCGGAGACACGAAAGCCGACACAGCCCGATTGCTGGTAGTGCTGCTGTCCTTCGCCTGGGGCTTCAACTGGATCGCGGCGGCCATCGCGCTGCGTGAGGTGCCGCCCTGGAGCCTCCGCTTTGCCGGCTCCGGCATCGGCTGCGTCATTTTGTTCGCCGCCGGCTGGGCCGCCGGCTACAACCTGCGGGTGCCGCGCGGCGAGCGTATCCACGTCATGGTAGCCGGCCTGTTCAACGTCGCGGCCTTCCAGATCTTCTCGGCCTTCGCGCAGCTCACCGGCGCCACCTCGCGCGCGATCATCATCACCTATTCGATGCCGATCTGGACGACCATCCTCAGCCGCCTGCTGCTTCGCGAGCGTCTCACACCGATCCGCCTGTTGGCTTTCGCGCTCTGTGTCGTGGGGCTCACCATCCTGCTCTGGCCGCTGATCGCGGCCCAGGGCCTGCCGGTGTCCGTGCTGTTCTCGTTCGGCTGCGCGCTGAGCTGGTCGATCGCCACCGTCTACATCAAATGGATGAAGGTGACGGTCGAGCCGCTCACCAATGCGGCTTGGCAGCTGTTGTTCGGTTTTGTCTTCATCGCCGCCGGCACATTCTTCTTCGACGGCTATCCACGCCTGTGGCCACTGCACACCGACGCCGTTCTGGCGGTGCTCTTTGTCGCGGTGTTCGGCGTCGGCCTCGCGCATTTCCTGTGGTGGTCGATCGTTGGCCGGCTGTCGGCCATCACCGCCTCGATCGGTTCGCTGATGACTCCGGTGCTGGCGGTGATCGCCTCGGCCGTCCTTCTCGGCGAGCGCCCGAGCCTGTCGGACATCATCGGCTTCGCGATGATCTTCTCGGCAGCGGCCTGCGTACTGCTGCAACCCAACGTCAAGCATCGGGAGATGCCGGAGTGAGCGCCGCGCCGCGCGACACGGCGACCAGCGCCAAGCTCATGGTGGTGGTGATCGGGTTGGTGTGGGGCTTCAACTGGGTGGCCGCCCGCATCATCCTGTCGGCACTGCCGCCCTGGACCATGCGCGCGCTCGGTATCGGGCTTGGCACCGCCACACTGTTCGTTGCCGCCTATCTCGCCGGCGTGCGCCTCAGCGTGCCG
>JAKAMD010000333.1 GCA_021823875.1 Pseudomonadota bacterium
TTGTCCGAGCGATTTCTTCGCCGTCAGCCCGTGTCGGCGGATGACCTCGCGCAGCGGCGGCAGGTCGTCGATTTGCGTCATGTTCGCTTGCGCATGATCTTTTCCGAAAACCGGTTCCCACTTTTTGGGATCATGCGCTACTTCGCGGGCACGAGCGCGGCCGCCTCAACGGGCTCCGCTGCCGCCAGGCGCGCTGCCAGGGTGAGCGCCGCCAAGAGGCTCGACGGGTCACCGTCCCCGGTGCCGGCGATGTCGAAGGCCGTGCCGTGGTCGGGCGAGGTGCGCACGAAGGGTAGGCCGAGCGTCACATTCACCGCATGATCGAAGGCCAGCGTCTTGATCGGGATCAGCGCCTGGTCGTGATACATGCATAACGCCGCGTCGTAATGCGCGCGCGCTGCCGGATGGAACATGGTATCCGCCGGCAGCGGCCCGCGCGCGTCGATGCCTTCGGCCCGCAAGTTGTCGACCGCGGGCGCTACGATGGTGAGATCCTCCTCGCCGAGCGCACCCTCTTCGCCGGCATGCGGGTTCAAGCCCGCCACCGCCAAGCGCGGTTTAGCGATCTCGAAACGGCGCTTGAGATCGCGCGCGACGATCCGCCCGGTCTCCTCGATCAGCTCACGGCTCAGATGCGCCGGCACCTCGCGCAGCGGCAGATGGATAGTCACCGGTACCACCGACAATTCCGGCGACCACAGCATCATCACCGGCCGTGCGGTACGGCCGGTGGCTTCCGCCGCGAGCCGCGCCAGAAATTCGGTATGGCCGGGCTCCGCGAAGCCGGAGCGGTAGAGAACGCTTTTGGCGACCGGATTGGTCACCACGGCGCGGGCGCGTCCGGCCAGCACATCGGCGACCGCGCGCCGGATCGAGGTGATCGCCGCCGGCGCGCTGGTGGCGTCGGGCTCACCCGGCCGCGCGCTGACCTTCAGGTCAAGCGGCGCAACCGGCAACGCGCCTGCGAAGGTCTCGTTCGCTTGCGGCGCCGTGATCGCGGCCACCGGCACATCAATGCCAAGCATACGCGCGCGTTGCCGCAGGAAATCGGGGTCTCCGACGACGTAGAAGGGCGGCAAATCCAGCTCGGTCCGCCGCCGCCAGAGCGCGAGCGTCAAATCGGGTCCGATACCGGCCGGCTCGCCGAGTGTCAGGGCGAGGGGAAGGCGAGCGGGCGCGCTCATTGGTTCTTGTATTCGATCATGGCCGATCTGCGGATATCGTCCATATAGCGGTCGGCCACGGCCTTGAAACGCTTGGCGTAGATTTCTTCGCGGACCTGGGTCTTGAGCGGCGATTCCTGGGTGGTCTGTTTCTTGTCGCACAGCGCGAACATCTGCAGGCCGAGCGAGGTCACGTCGGGCGTGGTCAGGTGGCCGATCGGCAAATTCGCCAGCACGTCGCGGGTCGGCTTCGGCAAGTCCGCCGATGCGCGCGAGATCGGCTCGCGCACCGCCACGTCGCGCAGGGCGCGCGCCATCGCAAGCCCCTGCTTGCAGGAGGTAAAGCGGCTGCGCAGGTTTTCCGCTTCGCGCCGTTTGGCGGCGATCACCGCCTCGCTCGAACCGCTCGGCACCACGATCGTGATTGGATAGAGCGTATAGATATATCCGACGTCAGCCGCGTCGCTTTCGTGGCGCTCTTGCATCGCGCGGGCCACGTCGGCGTCGGTGACTTGCAGTGAGGGACCGAACTTGCCGCGCACGAGCTGAGCCCAGGTCAATTCGGCGCGGATGCGTGCCTTGACCGCCTCCGGGGCGACGCCACTCCGTGTGAGGATTTCGGCGAATTGCTTGGCTGAAATACCCTGGCGCTTGGCCATGTTGGCGAAAGCCGCGTCGACCTGTTCCTTGTCCACGTTCAGGCCATAGGTCTTGGCGCGGGCGATCTTGAGTTGGTCGTTGATGAGCTCGTTGATGACCTCTTGGCGCGTGGGCGTCTTGTGGGTGGAGGCACTGATGAGCTTGGTGCGCTGGGCGATGTCGAATTCGGTGATCGGCGAGCCATTGGCCATCACCACCACCTGGGCATGGACGACAGCCGGCAACAGCAGTCCGACGGCCAGCGCCAGCGCGGCCATCAAACGGCGGCGGGGAGCTTGTCTCAGCCAATTTCCGTGCATCGCAATAATCCGTTGTCTCCGCTGCGAGGGCATCGAGCGCGGCGTCCGCTCGCTCGGATTAGAGGTTGCCCAACGCATTCGAGCTGCTGCTGCTGTTGTTGGTGCCGCCGACGCTCTGAGTCACCGTCGAAGTTCCCAGCGTGCGCAGGCTCAACTGCAGCATGACTTGGTTGTTGGTGATGATCGAACCTCCACTATAGGAGTAACCTGTTACGTAATTCACGGCTAAGATGAGGCAATCATCGATATAACCGAGGCCGAGACGGGTCTGGTCAAATTTAGAATTGACGAGGTCGTAGCGCGCCCCGCCCATGAGCACCCAATTGGCGTCGAGCTTGACGGAGGCCACGCCCAAAACGCCTTGGCGGCGGTCGAGGAAGCCGATGTCAGGCTGCGCGGCGTAGTCACCATAGAGCAAGCTAAAGTTCCAGCGATCGAAGGCAGTGTTCGCCTCCAGTTCCAAACGCTTCAATTCAAAGTTTGACTGATCGAAGCGGTAGCGCGAGCTGAAGGTGAGGGTGCTGGTCGGCTGATAGGATAGGCGCGCCACATAATCGGAACGCCGGGTGTCGAGCCCGCTGTCGAGGCCGGTATTGTCGACGCTGCTGGCCGCATAGGAGTTCTTGCCGAACAGCTGATAGGACTGGCCGAACAGCGCATTGACGAAGCCGCCTTTGTTGAACTGGGCGGTGTATTGCAGGCCGTAATTGGCGCGCCCGCCACCCTCGACGCGGTCCCAGCCGGAAAATTTGTCGATGCGGAACAGATTGCTGTCGTCGAAGATCAGGCTCTGGGCATCCTCGTTCGGCCACTTACCGATCTGTGGTTCATTGGGGCGAGCGATCACCTGCGCGATCGGTTCGACGGTTTGCGTGCCCCAGGACTCCACGTCGATCAACGGGAGGCGATACTCCAGGCCGACGGCCGGCATGGCGCGCACCAGATTGTCGTCGCCCGTTTGAATGAAATTCGCAACGTTCGCATCGTCCCTGATCTGCATGGACGCCGCATCGACCCGCACCGAGGCGAAGGGCGTGAAGACCTGGCCGATCGAGTCGGTGTAGCTGCGGCGCCAGTGCGCCTGCGTCGAAAAGCGGTTATAGCTGCCGGGAATGCCGTGCAGTATGCAGTTAGCCGTGGTTTTGACCGCAGGATCGGCGGTCAGACACTGGCTCTCCCCCCCAAGGCCGCCGGTAAGTGCGGTTTTAGTGATCGCGTCGAAATTCGCCTGATTGCGCGAGAGGCTGGTGAAGTTGAGTTTGAAGCCGAGCTCGCCGCCGATCACCGGATGATCGACGGTATAGTCATAGTCGATTACCGGATGAATTACCGGAATCTGGCTTTGTGTGTCGGCGCCCGAGAAGCCGAGATAATAGATCGAGCGCGCGTCGAAATAGCTGCGATTGCCGCGCCCGGTCAGATAGAGCTGAGAAATGCCTTCGGACGTAACCGACAGGTTCTCCGGATTCTGCCTGTAGGCCGACAGGCCCGGATTATAATCTTGCAGGTAATACTTGTCGGACAACAGCAGCGCGTCCCAGCCCCAAGTCCATTTGGTGTCGAGCGCAAACTGGCCCGAGCTCTCAACGCTGCCGCGCCAATCGCGATTGGCGGAAGAACCCTCGCCGAAATATTCCTTATCCGTTTGCCGGATGACGGACCCGCGAATTTGAAACGCGCCATCCGCCATCCGCTTGCGGAATTCGCCCTGCATCAACACCCCCTGCTTGGTGGTGATCTTGGGCGCGAGTGTTACGTCGTAGTCGGGCGCCAGCGCCCAATAGTAGGGAATTTCGAGGGCGCCGCCGTAAATCCGGCTCGACGTCACTGCGGGCATCAGGAAGCCGGTCTTGCGCTTCACCGTCGGATCGGGCGCGGAGAAGTAGGGCATCCAGACCAGCGAATGGCCCCAGAATTCGAGGGCCGCATCCTCGAAATAGATCATCTTGTCGGCCTGGTCGTGGATGATGCGCTTGGCCTTCACCTGCCATTCCGGCGCTTTCTTGGGATCCTTCTTGCACGGCTCGCAGGCGGTATAGACGCCGTTGTGGAAGATCGTGAAATTGCCTTCCTTGCGTTCGGCGCGCGCGGCAGATCGGAA
>JAKAMD010000021.1:0-16503 GCA_021823875.1 Pseudomonadota bacterium
CGGGGAAGATTCCGACCCGACCCGGCGCCGCCTTGGCCGCGGCCGGCAATTCGAAGCGCTTGGTGAAATCGGCGGTGACCGGCAGCACGGTGAGCTTAGGAAAATCGCGGCGCAACTCGGCCGCTTCGCGCTCGATCATCTCGCCGCAGATATCGACCGGAACATAGGCGGCGACCTGCGGCGCGGCGCGCAACAGGATGCGCGCTTTCTTGGCTGCGCCCGCACCGAATTCCACCAAGGCCGCGCCCGATGGAATCAAGGCGGCGATCGCGTCCGCCTGCGCACGCAGGATGCTCATTTCGTAGCGGGTCGGGTAATATTCCGGCAGCTCGGTAATGCGCTCGAACAAGAGCGAGCCGGCCTCGTCGTAGAAAAATTTCGGCGACAGCCGCTTCGGTGAGGCGGCGAGCCCGCGCAGAACGTCGGCGGCGAAGACCGCGGTTTCGTCGTCGGGTGGCTGGACCTTGCGTGCGAGCGCGACCATCATTCCTCCTGATCAACGATTGTCTATCGATGGATCCAAGGCTCGATCCTCATGCTCGGACCGGATTCGCGAGTATCCGAGATTACGCGCCGAATTCGACGAGGCGCAGGCTGCTGAATTGCCAACGCGACGGTGGATAGAAGAAATTGCGATAGCTTGCGCGGGCATGGCCTTCCGGCGTCGCCAGCGACGAGCCGCGCAGCACCATCTGATTGACCATGAACTTGCCGTTGTACTCGCCGAGCGCGCCTTCGGCGGCGCGGTAGCCCGAGTACGGTAGATAAGCACTGCGCGTCCATTGCCAGGCGATACCGAACGCATCGGCAATGACACCGGCGCGCGCCGCCACTTCCCATTCCGCTTCGCTCGGCAGGTGCTTGCCGGCAAACCGCGCGAAGGCGTCGGCTTCGTAATAACTGATGTGCAGGACCGGCGCGGCCGGATCGACCGGTTTGAGGCCGGCAAGCGTCATAGCATGCCAGGCGCCGTCGATCTGGCGCCAGTAACCGGGCGCCTGCCAGCCTTCGCCTTGCGCACAGGCCCAGCCGTCCGACAGCCAGAGCGAGGGCGTTGCGTAACCGCCAGCGGCGATAAATTCGAGCCATTCCCCATTGCTGACCAGATGGCGCGCCATGCGCAGCGGCGGAATCAACTCATCATGACGCGGCAATTCGTTGTCGAAACAATAGCCTTCGCCGTCATGGCCGACCGGATGAATGCCGGCCGGCACCTCGACGAAACCGCGTGGTCCTTGAGCGGCGCGCGGCATTTGCCAGTCCGGATCGTAAGCCGGATCGGTCGGGTTCTGCGCGAAGGCGTGCAGGATGTCCGTGTAGAGCAGTTCCTGATGCTGCTGCTCGTGATGCAGGCCGATCTCGAGAATCCGGAAGACTTCGCTGGCATTCGCCGCCGGCACGGTCTCGATCCGCCGCGCGACTGCGGCATCGACATGAGCGCGATAGGCGGTGACGTCGTCATGGTCCGGCCGCGTAATCAGGCCGCGCTGCGGGCGCGCGTGACGCGGGCCGGCGGCGACGTAATAGGAATTGAACAGGAAGGGAAAGCGCTCATCGAAAATCGCATAGCCGGGCAGATGCGGCACGAGCAGAAAGGTCTCGAAGAACCAGGTCACATGCGCGCGATGCCATTTGGTGGGGCTCGCATCCGCCATCGACTGCACGATCTGATCTTCCGGCGACAGATGCGCCGCGCGCGCCTCGGTCTCCGCGCGCACGCGGCGGAACGCCGTCAGCCAGCCGGCGCGACGATCGTCGGCCGATTGCCCCTGCGGCGCGGCGACGTCGTGTTTGAGGGCTGATACTGCAGAGCGCGCCATGTCCGGCCTCCATCGCAATTCATAGGGAAGCGACGATCGAAATTGCTACGGGTTACGGGGTGATGGTGCTCATTGTTCCATCCTCTGCGCAGCAGGGCAACCCTTAATCGCCCCTGCCCTGCAACTTGACGTGTTTGTGATTGCAGCTTGACGACGCGACGGTTTGAATTAACGTTGCGCGCCCGGAATAGTTTCGATCAATTTTTTGAAATAATACGGGCCGGATGTCGTGCATCCGGCCTGCGCATTTTTCATCAAGGATTATTTCAGGGCCGCCAAACAGACGACACGTCACATGACTCTAGTGAGAGCGGCTTGGCCGTTGCGCCCTCAGCAATAAGGGCCCGAAAGCGACAGCAAACCCGAAAAACGCTGCACACCAGGCAAGCGCCGCGATGTCCAACAGCCGCAAGTTTTCGGCCGGCGCCAGCAAGGCGCCGATGCGCACAAGCGCGGCAAGGACAATGGCGAGATAGATCGCCTGCGTCGCCGGTGAGGCGACCAGCGCGCGGCCGGTATGACCGAGGCTGGCACGCGTCATCACTGCGAGCGTCATGACGCCGCCAGCGCCGACCATCCAGGCATGAATGCCGGCATCGGCCGTTATGAAGTCCGCGGCACCGGCACCGGCGAGCAGAAAGCCGACCGGCACGAAAAGGTAGCCGACGTGCAGAATAAGCACCAAGCGATCACGCCCGGTGCGGTCGCCGGCCCACCGGCCCAAGCGCACAATTTGTAGCACGCCGGCGATGGCGAGCGCGGCAGCGGTCAGTCGTCCGGAAGGCAGCGCACACCACAGCACGAGCGTTGCAGCGCTGAACAAAACCACCACGCCGTCGAACCGCGCGAACGGTACCGGCAGCCGGCCCGGGTTCTCGCGCACCAGCCAATTGCGGGTGAAGCTCGGCACGATGCGGCCGCCGATGAGGGAGATGAGCATGACCGTCACGGCGATGCCGATGCGGGTGCTATATTCGGCGGTACCACGCAGATGCGCTTCCAGGTGAAAGGCGATATTGCCGGCCAACAGCAGCGCGACCATGCCGACCACCTTGAGATTGCGCCAATTGCTGCCGGCGATGATCTCGCGCGTGGTGGCCGCGACCACCAGCGCCAGAAAACTGACATCGATGAGCATCGCTGCGAGCCAGCCGATCTCGGCCGAAAACGTGACCGCGACACGGCCCGCCAGCCACAGCAAAACCAGGACAAACAAGGGCTGGCCCTGGATCGGCAGCCGGCCAGTCCAGTTGGGTATGGCGGTCAGCAGGAAACCGGTGATCACGGCCGGCAGAAAGCCGTAGAGCATTTCGTGCGCATGCCAGTCGAGTGCCCCGAACGACGTCCATAAGGCCAGCCGGCCATTGAACATCGGCAGCCAGGCGAGCACGGCCAGCGCGGCATAGAGCGCGCCGAACAGGAAGAACGGCCGGAAACCGTAGGACAGCAGCGCCGGCCCGCGATAAGCCTTGAGACGGGTGACCGCGTTCATGACGACCGCAAGGCGTAGGCGAAGGCACGCTGCAGGCAGGTCATGCCCGGATCGGGCGAGCGATTGAGCAACCCCATCAGCGTGATCCATTCCTCGTCGGAGGCCGCGTCGGTGTAGCGCTGCAAGCTCCGCACCACGTAAGCCGCCAGATCAAGCCCTTCGGCGGCGGCCTGTTCGCGCGCCGCCGTCAGCAGTTGCAGGTTGCCGCTGCGCAGGATCGTTTCGGTCGCCGTAGTCTCGTCAGTCAGGCTGGCCAGCAGGTCGCCGAGCATCGCAGCACCCCTTAATGCACGCGCAGTGAGTCGGCACCGGCGAGCGCGATGCCTTCGATGCGCGCAGCCGATGCCAACCGCGCGATGTATTGCGCATGGGCGCGCCGCTGCACGCTCTCGCGCAGATAATCGGCGATGCGCGCCGCCACCATCTCATAGGGCAGCGTCCGCCCCTCGTGCTTGCGGTCGAGCCGGACGATGTGAAAGCCGTACCGGGTGGCCACCGGCTCGGCGCCGGTTTCGCCCGGTGTGAGCGCCAACAGCGCACGTTCGAATTCCGGCGTGGTCTGCCCGCGCGTCAGCTGGCCGAGATTGCCGCCCTGCGCCGCCGACGGGCAGCGCGAATAGGCCTGCGCCAGCGCGGCGAACGACTCTGGCCGTTCCCGCAAGGTGGCGAGCACCGCCTCGGCGTCCGCCCGCGCCTGTGCAAAGGCTTCGGGCTCGGAGGCCGCCGCCGCGAACAGAATGTGTGAGGCCTCGTAGATGTCCGCCGAGCAGAAGCGCGCGCGGTTGTTGTCGTAATAGCGCCGGCAGGTCTCGTCATCTGGCTCCGGCACCGCCACTTCGCGCGCGAGCAGCGCGCGGATCAGCGCCTCTTCCTCGGTTTCGCGTCGGCCGGCCGCGTCGCTCTCCGGCGTGGCCGTCAAACCGAGATGGCGCGCCCGCTGCAACAGCAATTCGCGAATGGCGAGAGCGCGCGCGGCTTCCTGCCAGGCAGCAACCGGCTTGTCCGCCGGATGATGCTGCATCTCGCGCACGATTGCGTCGCGCGCGATCGCGACGCCATTGACGCTGACCGTGACCGGCGCAGCCGGCGCCTTTGCGGCGGTGGTGTCGACAACCAGGGTCATGGCCTACTCCGCCGGAACGGCGTGCGGCCGCGCGCGGCGCGTGCGCACCACCTGATAGCCCTGGCGACCGAGATACCAGACCGGCGCGCTCCAGATGTGCACCAGCCGGGTGAACGGGAACAGCAGGAAGATGGTCATGCCGAGGAACAGGTGCAGCTTGAAGATCAGCGGCACGTCGGCGATCAGCGCGGAGACGCCCGGCTGCAATGTCAGAATGCCCTGCGCCCAGGTCATGAACTTCACCATCACATGGCCATCCATGTGCTGGAGCGAGACTGGGATCGTGGACAGCCCGAGGATGAGCTGGACATAGAGGATCAACAGGATCGCGATATCGCCGAATGACGAGGTGGTGCGGATGCGGGCGTCGAACAGCCGGCGATGCACCAAGAGCGTGAGGCCGATGAAGGCGAAGACACCGGAGACGCCGCCGATGCCGATCGCCATGCCCTGCTTGAAGCTGTGCGAAATGCCGAGCGCCTCGAAGATCCAGATCGGCGTCAGCAGGCCGCCGAAGTGGCCGAGGAAGATAATGAGCACGCCGACATGGAACAGGTTGGAGCCCCACATCAACTGCCGCCGGCGCAACAATTGGCTGGAGCCACTGCGCCAAGTGTACTGCTCGCGGTCGAAGCGCACGAGGCTGCCGAGCAGGAAGATCGTGAGGCAGAAATAGGGATACCAGCCGAACACGATGTAATTGATCAGGTCGCGCATGGTCGGTTCCTCACTGGCGCGGATGGTTGCGGGTGGCAGCGGGCATATCGGGCGCGGGACGCAGAGCGCCGCGCACGCGGGCGATGAGGCCGTCCTTGCAGCCGCCCGCGGCATTGGGACCGAAGTTGACCGGTTCATCCTCCCAGGCCGCATCGAGCGCGGCGAGATCAGAGGCGTCCGGATCGGGCGCTGCGAGCAGCGCCGACACTTCGTCGTCCTTCGGCTTGGCGGCGGCGAGCGCAATCAGCGCGCGGAACACCGCCTCGTAGGATGAGCGGCGCTTGCGCAACCGTTCCGCCAGCGCGGCGAAGATATGCGCGGGCTGACCGAGCGCGTCGCAGGCCTCCGCCCCCGGCAGCGTCGACAGATATTCCAGGAACAGCGGCAGGAAATCCGGCAGCTCGGTCGCGCTCATGGCGAGACCGGCCTGCTCATACTGCGCCTTGAGGTCGATCATAGCCTGGCCGCGGTCGCGGCTCTCACCGTGCACATGCTCGAACAGATGCAACGAGAGCGAACGCGTGCGGTCGAACAGCAGGACATACCGTTCCTGCAAGTCATAGAGATCGCCGCTGGCGAGCTCAGTCAGCAGCTTGTGGAGCTGCTCGCGGATGCATCCCGGCAATTGCCGCTGGGCATCGAACACTTCGCTGATCTCGCCGGCCGCCTGTTGAAGTTCGGCGGTCGGATAGGTCAGCAGCGCCGACAGGGCTTTGAAGGTCAGGTTCATCACGCGACCTCCATCGGCGTCTTGCCGCGTTTGGGCGTGCCGAAGAGGTTCACCTCGCTGGTGCCGCCCGAGCAGCCGTTGCCGAACGAGAAACCGCAGGAGCCGCGCAGGTCGTAGGCATCCTCGCCCATTTCGCGGTGGGCGGTCGGGATCACGAAGCGATCCTCGTAATTGGCAATCGCCATGACGTGGTACATGTCCTCGATGGCGAGCGAGGTGAGCCCGACGCGCTTGGCGATGGTTTCGTTGATGACGCCATCGATGGTCTTGGACCGCATATAGGCGCGCATCGCCAGCATACGTTCGAGCCCACGCGCCACCGGCTCCTCGTCGCCGGCCGTGAGCAGATTAGCAAGATATTTCAGTGGGATACGCAGCGACCGCACATCCGGCATCTCGCCGTCATGGCCGATCTTGCCGGCGGCCGAAGCCGATTGGATCGGCGACAGCGGCGGCACGTACCAGACCATCGGCAGCGTGCGGTATTCCGGATGCAGCGGGAACGCGACCCGCCATTCCATCGCCATCTTGTAGACCGGCGAGCGGCGCGCGGCCTCCAGCCAGTTGTCGGCGACGCCGTCGGCGCGCGCCTGCGCAATCACCGCCGGATCGTTGGGGTTGAGGAAGATCGCAAGCTGCTCTTCGTAGAGATCCTTCTCGCTCTTTGCGCTCGCCGCCTGCTCGATACGATCGGCGTCATAGAGCACGACGCCGAGATAGCGGATGCGGCCGACGCAGGTCTCGGAGCACACCGTCGGCTGGCCCGCCTCGATGCGCGGATAGCAGAAGATGCACTTCTCCGATTTGCCGCTCGACCAGTTGTAATAGATCTTCTTGTAGGGGCAGCCGGACACGCACATGCGCCAGCCGCGGCACTTGTCCTGGTCGATGAGGACGATGCCGTCCTCCTCGCGCTTGTAGATCGCGCCCGAGGGGCACGCCGCGACGCAGGCCGGATTGAGGCAGTGCTCGCACAGCCGCGGCAGATACATCATGAAGGTGTTTTCGAACTGCCCGTAGATTTCCTTCTGCACGCCGTCAAAATTGTAGTCCTTCGAACGCTTGGCGAATTCGGTGCCGAGAATTTCCTCCCAGTTCGGCCCCCCTTCGATCTTCTCCATGCGCTCACCGGTGACGAGCGAGCGCGGCCGCGCGGTCGGGAAGGCCGACAGCTCCGGCGCGGTCTGCAGGTGCTCGTAGTCGAAGGTGAACGGCTCGTAGTAGTCGTCGATTTCCGGCAAGTCGGGATTGGCGAAGATCTTGGCCAGCACCCGCCATTTCGAGCCGATCTTGGGCTCGATCATGCCGTTGCGCTTGCGCACCCAGCCACCGTTCCAGCGCTCCTGGTTTTCCCAGTCCTTGGGATAGCCGATGCCGGGCTTGGTCTCGACATTGTTGAACCAAGCGTATTCCATGCCCTCGCGGTTGGTCCACACGTTCTTGCAGGTAACCGAGCAGGTGTGACAGCCGATGCACTTGTCGAGGTTCAGCACCATCGCGATTTGCGCGCGGATTTTCATTCTGCGGCCTCCATCTTGGGCGCGGCTTTGGGCGCGACAGTGAGCGGTTCGGGTTGGTCGGCGGTCGGGTTGTCGAGCCAGTCGACCTTGGCCATCTTGCGCACGATGACGAATTCGTCGCGGTTGGTGCCGATCGTGCCGTAGTAGTTGAAGCCGTAGGCCTGCTGGGCGTAGCCGCCGATCATGTGGGTCGGCTTGATGATCGCACGCGTCACCGAATTATGGATACCGCCGCGCTGACCGGTCACTTCCGAGCCCGGCACGTTCACGATCTTCTCTTGCGCGTGATACATCAGGCACATGCCGTCCTTCACGCGCTGCGAGACCACGGCGCGCGCGGCCAGCGCGCCGTTGGCATTGTAGGCTTCGATCCAGTCGTTGTCGGCGATGCCGGCTTTCCTGGCGTCGTTCTCGCTGATCCACACGATCGGCCCGCCGCGCGAGAGCGTGAGCATCAAGAGGTTGTCGGTATAGGTCGAGTGGATGCCCCACTTCTGATGCGGCGTGATGAAGTTGAGCACGACTTGGGCATGGCCGTTCGGCTTTGAGTCGATCACCGGCTTGACCGCCTTGAGATCGACCGGCGGCCGATAGACGCAGAGCGTCTCGCCGAAGGCGCGCATCCACAGGTGATCCTGGTAGAGCTGCTGGCGGCCGGAGAGCGTGCGCCAGGGGATCAGTTCGTGCACGTTGGTATAGCCGGCGTTGTAGCAGACCTTCTCGGACTCAAGGCCCGACCAGGTCGGGGCCGAGATGATCTTGCGTGGCTGCGCCACCACATCGCGGAAGCGGATCTTCTCGTCCTCTTTCGGGATGGCGAGATGGGTGTGGTCGAGGCCGGTGGTCTTCGACAAGGCCTCCCAGGCCTTCACCGCCACCTCGCCATTGGTCTCGGGTGCCAGCGACAGGATCACCTCGGAGGCGTCGATGTCGGTGTCGATGCGGGCGAGCCCCTTACTGGCGCCCTCCTCCGTCACCACGCCGTTCAGGCGCTTCAACAGCTCGACTTCATGCTCCGTACTCCAGCTCATGCCCTTGACGGCATTGCCGAGCTTTTCCATCAGCGGGCCGAGCGCGGTGTAGCGTTTGTAGATGTTGGGATAGTCGCGCTCGACCACCGTCACGGCCGGCATGGTCTTGCCGGGGATCGGCTCGATCTCGCCCTTCTTCCAGTCCTTGACGTCGAGCGCCTGCGCGATCTCGCCGGGCGAGTCGTGCTGGATCGGCGTCATCACCACGTCCTTCTCGACGCTGAGTACTTCCGGCGCCACGCGCGAGAACGCCTTGGCGATCGCCTTGTAGATTTCCCAGTCGCTCTTCGCTTCCCACACCGGGTCCACCGCGGTCGTGAGCGGGTGGATGAAGGGATGCATGTCGGAGGTGTTGAGATCGTTCTTCTCGTACCAGGTGGCGGTCGGCAGCACGATGTCGGAGTAGACGCAGGTGGTCGACATGCGGAAGTCGAGCGTGACCAGGAGGTCGAGTTTTCCTTTCGGCGCCTCGTCGTGCCAGGCGACTTCCTGCGGCTTCTTCTTGCCGGTTTCGCCCAGGTCCTTGCCCTGCACGCCATGGGTGGTGCCGAGCAGATGCTTGAGGAAATATTCGTGGCCCTTGCCCGACGAGCCTAGCAGGTTGGAGCGCCACACGAACATGTTGCGTGGCCAGTTGTCGGGATGGTCCGGATCCTCGCTCGCCATCTGCAACTCGCCGGACTTCAGCGCCTTGGCGACATAGTCCTTCGGCTCGAGGCCAGCGGCCTGCGCCTTGGCGGCGATCTCCAGCGGGTTCTGCTTGAGCTGCGGTGCTGACGGCAACCAGCCCATGCGCTCGGCGCGCACGTTGTAATCGATCAGCGCGCCGTCCCACGGCCCCGGAGGCGCGGTCGGCGACAGGATCTCGTCGACGCCCACGGTCTCGTAGCGCCATTGGTCGGTATGCGCATAGAAGAACGAGGTAGAGTTCTGCTGGCGCGGCGGCCGCGCCCAATCGAGCGCGAAGGCAAGCGGCAGCCAGCCCGATTGCGGACGCAGCTTCTCCTGCCCGACATAATGCGACCAGCCGCCGCCCGACTGGCCGACACAACCGCACATCACCAGCATGTTGATGACGCCGCGGTAGTTCATGTCGCAGTTGTACCAATGATTCATGCCGGCGCCGATGATCACCATCGAGCGTCCATTGGTCTTCTCGGCGTTCAGCGCGAATTCGCGCGCCACGGTGATGATCTGGTCGCGCGGCACGCCGGTGATCTTCTCCGCCCAGGCCGGCGTATAGGGCACGTTCTCGTCGTAGGACTTGGCGACATGCTCGCCGCCAAAGCCGCGGTCGAGCCCGTAATTGGCGACGAACAGGTCGAACACCGAGGCGACCAGCGCCTCGCCATCCTTCAACTGCACCTTCTTCGCCGGCACCTTGCGCACCAGCACGCTCGGGTGATCGGTGCCGGTGAAATGATCGTGCTCGCGATTGCCAAAATAGGGGAAGCCGACGTTAGCCAGCTCGTCATGGTCGGCGGCGAAGGTCAGTTGCAGGTTCGTCTCGCGGCCGTCCGACTGCTTCTCCTCCAGATTCCACTTGCCCTTCTCGCCCCAGCGGAAACCGACCGATCCGCGCGGTACCACAATATGCTTCGTCGCCTCGTTATAGGCTACGGTCTTCCATTCCGGATTGTTGGTCTCGCCGAGATTGTCGGCGAAATCGGAAGCGCGCAGCAGCCGGTCGGGCACGAGCTTGTCGCCCTGCTTCACCAGCCGTACCAGCATCGGCATGTCGGTATATTGCCGGACATAGTCCTCGAAATACTTCGCCTGGCGATCGAGATAGAACTCGCGCAGGATGACGTGGCCCATGGCCATGGCGAGCGCCGCGTCGGTTCCCTGCTTTGCCGAGATCCACAGATCGGCGAATTTTGACGCCTCCGAATAGTCGGGGGAGACGACAACGCTCTTGGCACCGCGATAGCGTGCCTCGGTGTAGAAATGGGCGTCGGGCGTGCGCGTCTGCGGCACGTTGGAGCCCCACAGGATCAAGAAGCCGGCATTGTACCAGTCGGCACTCTCCGGCACGTCGGTCTGCTCGCCCCAGGTTTGCGGCGAGGACGGCGGCAGGTCGCAATACCAGTCGTAGAACGACATGCAGACGCCGCCGATGAGCGACAGGTAACGCGAGCCGGCGGCATAGGAGACCATCGACATGGCCGGGATCGGCGAGAAGCCGATGACCCGGTCGGGGCCGTGTTTCTTCACCGTATAGGCGTTGGCCGCCGCGATGATTTCCGTCACCTCATCCCAGGTGGCGCGCACGAAGCCGCCGAGGCCGCGTTTACTCGTATAGGCCGCACGCTTCTTCGGATCGGTAACGATCGACTCCCAGGCCGCCACCGGCGTACGCAAGGCTTTCGCCTCGCGCCACAGTTTCAACAGGCGCGAGCGCACCAGCGGATATTTCACCCGGTTGCCGGAATACAGGTACCAGGAGTAGCTGGCGCCGCGCGAACAGCCGCGCGGCTCGTGGTTGGGCAGTTCCGGCCGCGTGCGCGGATAGTCGGTCTGCTGCGTCTCCCAGGTGACGATGCCACCCTTGACGTAAATCTTCCACGAGCAGGAGCCGGTGCAGTTGGCGCCGTGCGTCGAACGCACGATCTTGTCGTGCTGCCAGCGCTTGCGGTAGCCGTCCTCCCAGCGCCGGTCCTCGTTGGTGACAACGCCGTGGCCGTCGGAGAAGTCGTCGACCACGCGGTTGAAGAATCGCAGGCGATCGAGAAAGTGACTCATTGTCTTTCCCACTTATGCTGAGGGTGCCGATGCGGTCGGCAGGGTGCCGCGTTCGACGTCATGCAGCAGGCCGCCGCGCCGGGTGTAGAAGCCCCAGGTGATGACCACGCAGCTCGCGTAGAAGATCATGAACGTCCACAGCGCGAACTCCGGCCCGCCGGTGAGCGAGATCGAGGAGCCGTAGGCCTTGGGGATGAAGAATGCACCATAGGCCGCGATCGCCGAGGTGAAGCCGATGATCGCTGCCGATTCCATTTCGGCCTGTTTCTGGCGCGCCGGCAAGGACAGGCCCGGCTCGAGCCGCGGCATCTCGGTGCGCATGATTGCCGGGATCATCTGGAACGTAGAAGCGTTACCAACCCCGGTCGCGAAGAACAGAACGATGAACATGGCGAAGAAGCCCCAGAACGCGCCGTCCTGATCCTTGATGCCGAGGAAGTAGAGCACGCCAGCGACGCCGAGGATCATCAGGATGAAGGTCCAGAAGGTGACACGGCCGCCACCGTATTTGTCGGACATCCAGCCGGTCGCCGAGCGCGACAGCGCGCCGACCAGCGGCCCAAGGAAGACGAATTTGAGCGAGTCGACCTGCGGGAACTCGGTCTTGGCGAGCAGCGGGAAACCGGCGGAATAACCGATGAAGGAACCGAAGGTGCCGGTGTAGAGCCAGCACATCAGCCAGTTGTGCTTGCGCTTGAAGATCACCGCCTGTGCGGCGAACGAGGCCTTCATCGAAACGATGTCGTCCATGCCGAACCAGGCTGCGATCGCCGAGATAACTATGAACGGCACCCATATGAAGCCGGCATTCTGCAGCCAGAGCTTGGTCGTGCCGGCCGCTTGCAGCGGCTCGCCGCCGAGCGCGCCGAACACGCCAGTGGTGATGACCAACGGGATGACGAACTGCCCGACGCTCACGCCCAGGTTGCCAAGACCGGCATTAAGGGCCAGCGCGTTGCCCTTCTCCGCCCGCGGGAAGAAGAAGCTGATATTGGCCATCGAGGAGGCGAAGTTGCCGCCGCCAAGGCCGCACAAGAGCGCCAGCACGAGGAACATCAGATAGGGCGTGTGCGGATTCTGCACAGCGAAGCCGATGCCGAAGGCAGGCACCAGCAGCGAGGCGGTGGACAGCGTCGTCCACAGCCGGCCGCCAAAGATCGGCGGCATGAACGAATAGAAGATGCGCAGCGTGGCGCCCGAGAGGCCGGGCATGGCGGCGAGCCAGAACAGCTCATCGGTGGTGAACTTGAAGCCGACCGCCGGCAGCTTGGCGACAACGACCGACCACACCATCCAGATCACGAAGGCGAGCAGTAGCGCCGGGATCGAGATCCAGAGATTACGGTTGGCAACAGCTTTACCGGTCGATTTCCAGAACTTGGCGTCGTCCACGTTCCAGTCTTTGATCGCGCTCATTGTGATGCCTCGTTTTTTGTCTTGTCATGCAGTTTGTGAATTTCGGATCTCGTTTCTCAGTTGCATTGCACCTCGGCGCCGCTGCGCCGGTACCACCACCAGGTCGCCAACAGGCAGGTCACGTAGAAGATGACGAAGACGGTCATCGCGGTGCCTGCCGTGCCGGTCGCGTCGATGGAGATGCCGATCAGCGCCGGGATGAAGAACAGGCCGAGCGCGGCGATGGCGGCGGTGAAGCCGAGCGCGACCGAGGATTCGATCTCGCCTTCGGTGACCGCGCGTTCCTGCGATGCCTTGTCCGGTCCCGCCGCGCGCTTGTGCAGCGTCATGAACACGTTGGGCACGACGTGGAACACCGAGCCGTTGCCGATGCCGGTGGTGATAAACAGCAACATGAAGGCGCCGAAGAACCACGGCAGCGTGGCACCGTTCGGGCTCGCCGGCAGCCAGACCAGGATCGCGATCACAGCAATGAGCATGACCGCAAAGTTCCAGAAGGTGACCTTGGCGCCGCCGACCCGGTCCGAGAGCCAGCCGCCGAGCGGACGCACCAGCGCGCCCACGAGCGGGCCGACGAAGGCCCAATTCTTGGCTTCAGAGTTCGGGAACAGCGTCGCCATCAGTTGCGGGAATGCCGCGGCGAAGCCGATGAACGAACCGAATGTCCCAGTGTAGAGCCAGGCCAGTATCCAGGCGTGCTTGCGGCGGAAGATGCCGACCTGCTCGCCGAAGCTCGCTTGCGCGCCGCGGATGTTGTTCTGGCCCCAGGCCGACGCGATGGTCGCGATCAGAATGAACGGCACCCAGATATAGGCCGCATTCTGCATCCAGACCTTTGTGACGGCGCCACCGCCGGTGTAGCTCTGCGGCGTACCGCCCCAAAAGGCGAGCGCACCGCCGTAGATCGCGAGCGGTACCACCGCCTGCATCACGCCGACGCCGAGATTACCGAAGCCGGCGTTCCAGCCGAGCGCGGTACCCTGCATCCGCTTCGGGAAGAAGAAGCTGATATTGGCCATGCTAGCGGAGAAATTGCCGCCGCCCAGGCCGCATAGCAGGGCGATGGCGACGAACACCGCATAGTTCGTGGTCGGATCCTGGATGGCGAGCGCCATCCAGAGCGTCGGCAGCAGCAGCGTAGCCGTGCTGAACACCGTCCAGTTGCGACCGCCGAAGATCGGCACCACGAAGGAATAAGCGAGCCGCAGTGCCGCACCCGAGATACCTGGCGCCGCCGCCAGCCAGAACAATTCGCTGGTGGAGAACTTGAAGCCGATCCTGGGCAGTTCGACCACCATCACGCTCCACACCATCCAGACCGCGAAGGACAGGAACAGAGGCGGCATGGACAGGATCAGGTTGCGCAGAGCGATGCGCCTGCCCTGCTGCTGCCAGAATGTTTCATCGTCGGGTCGCCAATTGGTGAGCCAGCGTCCGACGGCGGCGACGCCGACCAGGCGTTCCTTCACCAATTGATCGCGCAGTGCCGGCTCGCGCTCGAGCACTGCCGCGCGTTCGCCTCTTTCCGCCAGCCAAGTCCACACCATCACGCCGGCGACGACGGCGTACATGAGCATAAAGGTGCTGCTGCGAACGTTGGTTGCGTCGACTGCGATGCCGAACACAATCGGAAGCACGAAGCCGCCGAGACCGCCGATGACCCCGACCAGGCCTCCGACCGAGCCCATGTTGGTCGGATAATAATCGGCGAGCTCGCGGTAGACGCTCGCCTTGCCGATGCCCTGAGCCAAGCCGACGATGGTAACGAGGACGGTGAACAACACGACCCCGACGGCGATGTGCAAATTGAGGTCGCCCTTGACACCGTGCACAATCAGCGTGGTCGGCGGATAAGAAAGGAAGAACAAGCAGACGACACAGACCCAGAACACCCACCAAGTCGTGGTGCTGCCGCCGAACTTGTCGGAAATCCATCCGCCGAGCGCACGGATGAGACCGGACGGCGCCGTGAAGAACATTGTGAGGAAGGCTGCCGTCTGCAGATCAAGCCCGTATTCAGAAATGTAATAGCGCGGCAGCCACAGCGCGAGCGCGACGAAGCCGCCGAATACGAAGAAGTAGGCTAGGCTGAAACGCCAGACCCGCATCTCCGCGAGCGGGGCGAGTTGCTCGGCCAAAGAGGGATAGGCGCCGATCCGCCGGCGTTCCTCCAGCCGCGGTTCGGGATAGCTGAAGAACAAGAACAGTAGCGCCGTCACCAACATGACGAGAGAGAATACTTGCGGCACAGCGCGCCAGCCCAAGGCGACGATGATCAATGGCGCCGCAAGGTTGGTCAGCGCGGTTCCAGCGTTGCCCGCGCCGAAGATGCCCATCGCGGTGCCCTGCCGCTCGCGCGGGAACCACGCCGAGGTGTAGGCGATACCGATGGCGAACGAGCCGCCGGCCAGGCCGACGAAAAGTCCGACGGTCAGGTACTGCCAATACTGCGTGGCGAAGGCCAAGCCGTAGGTCGGGATCGCCACCAGAATCATCTGAATGAAAAAGACGATGCGGCCGCCAAACCGATCGGTCAGAATACCGAGCGGAAGCCGCACCACCGAACCGGTCAAGATTGGCGTGGCGACCAGCAAACCGAATTCGGTCTCGCTCAGTCCCAGTTCGCTCTTTATGCGGATGCCGATGACCGAAAACATGGTCCAAACGGCGAAATTGATCGTGAAGGCAATCGTGCTCGCTGCTAGGACGGAATATTGCTTGCGGGCCTCGTAAACCTGCGCGCCGCCCCCGGCTGGCATTTGCGCTTGTTCGGCGGTGCTCATACTGCGCGCATCGGTCATTTCGGGCCCCCGTTTCAATCGAGTTCCGTGACTTATTCTTGTCAATAAGGCAGAGTGCCAAGAAGATTGCCTTGAGATCGGTCAAAAAATTCTTGTTTTAGTTATCATTTCAATGCTTTATCTATTTCTGTTGTTGGTTTGATGTTCGTATTACTTAGCATTGATCTTTGTTCCTCTAAGCTTGATAATTATCAAACGACGGATTGCCGCCCGCTCTATAGTTTGCGGCAAAAAGGGAGGCCGACGATGCGCCAGACCGAGTGGAAGCTCGTGCGGGCACTGCCGTTGTTTCGCAACGTGAAGGCTGCCAATTTCAAGAAACTGATGAGTGCGGCCTTCCTGCAGCGCTTTCCCTACGGCGTGACCTTGATCCGCGAGGGCGAACTGCCCGATTTCCTGCACATCGTGGTCGACGGTTCGGTCGAGATGTACGGCACCGATGATGGGCACGAGACCACCATCGATATCTTGCAGCCGGTGACCACCTTTATTCTGGCGGCGGTGATCCGCGATGAGGTTTATCTGAAGTCGGCGCGCACGCTGACGCCGGCGCAGATCCTGATGATCCCGGCCACCGCGGTACGCGAGGTGTTCGGGCGTGACGCGACTTTTGCCCGCGCCATCGTCAGTGAGCTGGCAATGCGCTATCGCGATCTGGTGCGCGCGCTCAAAGACGAAAAACTGCGAACCGGAGCGCAGCGGTTGGCCAACTGGATCCTGCGCGCCGATGCATCGCATGGGCATCGACACAGCGTCGAACTGGAATTCGATAAGCGCGTCCTTGCCTCGCGACTTGGCATGACGCCGGAAAACCTGTCGCGCAACCTCGCGCTGCTTACCAATTACGGCGTCAAAAGCTCTGGGCGCGACATCATCATCGAGGATGCATCCGCCCTGAAGCGATTTGCCAAACCCAATGCACTGATTGACGGGTGAACGGCATGCCTGTCCACCCCGCCGTCGCCGCGCGCTGATGGCGTTCGGCGACGGCGCACCAGCCACGGCCATGATCAGCCTTCGAATTTCGGGAACAGGATATTGTTTTCGATGTGGATGTGCTCGGTCAGGTCCTCGGCGAACTTGGCGAGCCCCGCATAAAGCGCGCGCCACG